>DATDGR010000303.1:0-3332 GCA_036521995.1 Terriglobia bacterium
GTCTTCAAGATCCGCGATGACCCGCGCTGCACGCCGGTGGGCCGCTTCATGCGCAGGTTCAGCCTCGACGAGCTTCCGCAGCTCATCAACATCCTGAAGGGTGATATGTCATTCGTGGGGCCGCGCCCGCCGCTCCCCGAAGAAGTGGCCCATTACGAGCGCTGGCAACGGCGCCGGCTGCGCATGCAGCCCGGTCTCACTTGCCTTTGGGCGCTCGAGGGCCGCAACAAGCTGAACTTTCGCCGCTGGATGGAGCTCGACCTCGAGTACATCGACACCTGGTCGCCCGCCCTCGACTGGAAGATCCTGCTCAAGACCATCCCCGTGGTCTTGCTAGGGCGCGGCGCGAGTTAAGGCCACGGCCGAAGGCCGGAGGTGAGCGGCGATGCGATATGCACCATTCCGGTGGAGTGGCCAGCCGGCGCGAGGTGAAGCCCTGTAGGGCGGCCGTAAGCCCGGCAAGGCGTTGGGCAGGTGAACGGCGGCCTGTGGCGGCATCAGGAGAGTACGTGAAGGCTTGTTGCGTTGGGGCGTTGCTGTTCTCATTCGCGGGAAGCTGTGCCGCCGGGCAAGCTCCGGTGCCGGTTGAGCAAGAGCCGCACCATCACGTTCTGTTGAAGAACCAGTTCGTCGAAGTCATCCACGTCATCCTGCCGGCGGGCGAAAGCACGCTGTTCCATACTCATTCGGGTGACCGGGTCTCCGTTGCTCTGACCAGCACCACGCTGGCCTCGCAAGAGCTCGATGAGCCCGAGGGCAAGCCAGGACCCACCCATCCCGGAGCCGTTGCCGCCATCGCCTCCGCGGGACCCTATACGCACCGGATTCGCAATCTCGGGCCGGCGACCTTCGAAGTGGTGGACGTTGAGTTCCTTCGGCGTCCGGAGCATCCCTCGGAAACAGCCGCCGCGGCCGTCGCCGCCGAGAATCCAAGCGCGCGCGTTTACGAATGGACTCTGGCGCCTGGAGCCACGACCCCGCTTCACACGCATGAGCGCCCGTACCTGATTCTCGCCGTCACGCCGTTGCAACTGAAGATGACGGGTCCCGACGGTAGCTCCTTTACCGAGGAAGTGAAGGCCGGAGATTTTCATTGGGTCGATACCCGGGTCGCTCACAGACTGGAAAATGCGGGAAGCGCTGAGGGACAGATTGTCGAGATTGAAATGAAATAGATCGATGGGCGGTGGCGAACAGCAGCGGATCTAAGCCAGCCTGGCGGCAGTTGGGCAGGCAACTGAACAAGAACCAAAGAGAACGGAACTCGCGATGAGCATTCCGAGCAGCGTGATTGAATCCATCGGAAACACTCCCATCGTGCCGCTGCGGAGGATTGTGCCACCCGACGGCGCGCGCATCCTGGCGAAGCTCGAATGGGCGAACCCCACCGGCAGCATGAAGGATCGCATGGCGAGGGCCGCCATTGAAGGCGCGGAATCAGACGGCCGCCTGCTGCCCGGAGGGACGGTGGTGGAGTATACGGCCGGCACGACGGGAATTTCGTTGGCGCTGGTCTGCGCGGCCAAAGGCTACAAGTTGAATATCGTGTTCTCCGATGCTTTCAGCGAAGAGAAGAGAATGACCATGAGAGCCTTGGGAGCCGAGATCACGGACGTGCTCAGCGAAAACCGGGAGATCACCGCTACGCTGATCAAGGCCATGATTGAAACGGCCCGCCAGATCAGCGCGAAACCGGGCCACTGGTGGTGCGACCAGCTTAGCAACCAGGATGCCGCCGCCGGATACACTGCGTTGGGCGAGGAGATCTGGGATCAAACGGGCGGCCAAGTCGACGCCTTCGTCCACGCGGTGGGCACGGCGCACTCGATTCACTCGGTCACCCGGGCGCTCCGCCGACACAAGCCTGACCTCCACGTCACGGCCGTGGAGCCTGCCGAATCCGCGGTTCTCTCCGGCAAGCCATCGGGCTCACACCACATTGAAGGAATCGGTATCGGCTTCATCCCGCCCCTTTGGGAGCCGCGCCTGGTCGACGAAATTGTTGCCGTGTCGACCGCGGAAGCGCAAGCCATGGCCCGGCGGCTGGCGCGCGAAGAAGGGTTGTTCGCAGGAACGTCTTCCGGAGCCAATGTGGCGGCGTCCCTGCGCGTCGCCGAGCGGCTCGGCAGCGGCGCAACGGTGGTCACCATCCTGTGCGATTCGGGTCTTCGGTACCTGAGCACTGACCTCTACAAGATGGAATAACTACGCGGGCGGGGCGAAAAGCCCGCGGCACAAGAACCGTGCCGTGGCTACCGCCTGTAAAAACCCGCTTGACATGGCATCGCTGTTTCAGAGATGGCTACCCGGATTTCGTGTTTTATCCGCCATGTCCTTTTTGTGAATGCTTGGTGGCCGGTATTAGCTGGGACTCTCCTCGGCCGCCGTCGCGAACGTACGCCAACTCAGGTAACGTGAAGGGGGGAAAACTCCAAGTTGTCCGACTGCCCTCGTAGAGGCCAAGTTGGCTAAACCCGAACACTCCACCTCCTCCGGCACCGACACTGGTTCCGTCGAGGAGCGCATGCCGGACACGGACTCGGTGTTGGCTGCGGCGATTCTCGCCGGGGATCGCAAGGCAACGGCGGAATTCGTGTCCCGCTATGCAGATCAAGTGTATCGCTACGTTGTTGCGCGTCTTATACCCCGAACGGAGCTTGTGGAGGACCTCGTACAGGACATATTCCTGGCGGCTTGGGAACACCTGGCGTCATTCCGCAGCCAGTCCTCATTGGAGGCCTGGCTCCTTGGGATCGCGCGGCACAAGGTGGAAGAGCACTACCGGACGCAATTGCGTGCGCCCCTCTCAGTTGAGGAAGAACCACAGGAAGCGGAGGAGTGGTCCGTGATACCCGACTGGGATCAAAAGCTCGACGAGGAAAAGATACGGGAACGAACCTCGCGCGTGTTGGCGGGTCTTCCCGAGCCTTACCGGCTGGCGCTGCTGTGGCGATACTGGGAGAAATGTCCCGCGCACGAGATGGCAAGGCGGACGGGCAAGACCGAGAAATCGATCGAGAGACTGCTGGCCCGCGCCCGGCACGAGTTTAGGAGAAAGTGGCAGCATGCCTGACCAAGGACAAGACGAGAAGCTGTTTAGCCAGCTGGCCGATCGCATCAGCCTGGACTCGACATTCGCTCCCAGAGCGCCATCGCGCCTGAAGGCAAGAATCTATTCCGCGCTGATGCTGCGTGAATCGGCCTCAAAGGGGCTGCGGAGCATTCCCGAGACCAAAGCCGAGGGAGGCAAACTTTGCGTCTTTGAGGAACTGGTGCGCATTGCTCCGGTGAGCACAAAAATGAAGTCATTGAACATCTGCCGGATTTGCCAT
>DATDGR010000304.1:0-7360 GCA_036521995.1 Terriglobia bacterium
TTCTTCAACGCACTGCTAAAGAAGCGCGGAGCGGCCGTGGCGTCTGCTAGAATAATGAGCGGCTCCGCCTGCGAAAATTATGGACTACGATCAGCTTGCAAGTTTTCTGGAAGTAGCCCGGCTGCAGAGTTTCTCACGCGCAGCCGAGAAGATCTATCGCACTCAGCCGGCCATCAGCGCCCAGGTGAGGCTGCTGGAGCAGGAGTGCGGTGAGCGCCTCTTCAATCGTAGCGGCAAGCGTGTGCAGCTTACCCCCGCCGGTGAGATCCTGCAGCGCTACGCTCAGAAGATGATCGATCTCCACCGCGACGCCTTACAGGCCATCGCCGAGCTGAATCAGACCGCGCGCGGCAAGCTGCAGTTAGGCGCCAACGAGGCCACCTGCCTTTATGTCTTACCCAAGACGTTCGCCCGCTTCAAACAGCTCTACCCGCTGGTCCAAATCAGCATCTATCGCAACTTCAGCCACAAGATCGTCCAGAAAGTGCAAGAAGGCGCCGTGGAAGTCGGGGTGGTAACCCTGCCGCAGACGGCCCCGAATCTGGAAGTTATACCCGTCCATCGCGACGAAATGCAGCTCGTAGTGCCCGCCAAGCACCCTCTCGCCAAGCATCGCAGTGTGACCTTGGAAGAGGTCGTTCAGTATCCGCTGATCCTGCCCAAGACAGGACGCACCCGCGTGGTTCTGGACCGTCTTTTGCGCGAGAAGCGAAACGAGCTGCAGATTTCCATGGAGCTCGCCAGCGTCGAGACCATCAAGAAGTTTGTGGGAGCCGGTCTGGGGCTTACATTTCTGAGCCGGTCTTACGCCCAGCCCGAAGTGGCCGCCGGGGTGCTTAAAGTCATACCGATCGAGGGACTGAAGCTGACGCGCGAGCTTGGCCTAGTGTACCGGCGGGACCGCTATCTTTCGCTTCCGGCGAAGGTCTTCATCGAAGCGGTGCGGGCGTCGACGCACCTCCCCAAGCGGGAGGCGGGAGCTCAAGCTGAGGCGACGAACGAAGTGAACGCGGAAGCCCAAGGTTGATCCGTAAGGGCCATTGAACGGGGTGCTGCTTTTCTGCCTTCCATCGCCAATCCTTAATCGTCAATGCGCAGCGGTCAGCCACTTCGGATCATGAAGTTCGGCGGCACGTCGGTGGGCGACGCCGATTGTATCGGGCGAGTCGCTGCTCTGGTGGCCGACGAGGCCGCGGGGGCCGAAGTCGTGGTGGTGGTGTCGGCCATGGGCGGCGTGACCGACATGCTGATCCGCGCCGCCACCGAGGCCAGCCGGGGCGATCGCGAGGATTGGAAGGGTGCCCGTCAGGAATTGGCGCGCCGGCATCGCGAGGTGGCGGATCGCCTGCTTTACGCCGGCGAGCAGGCCAGGGTCCTGCCGCGCTTGGCTGAGGAAGTCGGCAACTTCGAGAATCTGTGCTCCGGTTTTTCGCTGGTTCGCGAGATCACCCCCCGCGCCATGGACGCGCTCGCGAGCCTCGGGGAGAAGATGTCCGCCTGGCTGGTGGCGGCTGCCCTGAGGTCGAAAGGCTGCGCGGCTGAGGCGGTGGACGCCACGGAGCTGATTGTCACCGATGACCATTTCGGTAACGCCTCACCTTACTTGGACGAAACCGCCGTGAAGGCCCGCGATCGCCTGGCTCATTTGCGACGGAGGGGCGTGATACCGGTGGTCACCGGATTTCGCGCCGCCACGCGCGAAGGCGTCTGTACCACGCTCGGCCGCGGCGGATCGGACTACAGCGCCACCCTGGTCGGCGCCGCGCTCGAGGCCGACGAGGTCTGGATCTGGACCGACGTGGACGGCGTCATGACCGCCGATCCGCGCCTGGTCCCGGCGGCCCACATCGTGCCTGAGATCTCTTATCGCGAAGCTGCCGAGCTTTCTTTCTTTGGGGCCAAGGTCCTGCACCCCAAGACCATCCAGCCCGTGGTTAAGAGGCAAATTCCGGTGTGGATCAAGAACACCTTCAATCCGACCTGCCCGGGCACCCGGATCGCCTCGGCGCCTGCGGACGCACGCCCCGGCGTCAAGGCTTTGACCACCGTCAGCAAAGCCGACCTGATCACGGTGACCGGCCGGGACCGCCTTGGCTTTTCCGAGCTGGCCGCTCGCGTCTTCGCGTCACTGAGCCGCGAAGATATTCCCACCTTGATGGTCACTCAATCGTCCGCCGACAACGTCCTGTGCTTCGCCGTGCACGATGCGGACTTGCTGCCGGTGCGGGGCGCGCTGGAGAAGGCCTTTGAGCTCGAAATCCTGCATGACTACATCGCTCCACCCGAGGTGGTCACGCAGGTGGCGATCGTGGTGACGGTGGGCGAGAACATGAAGGGTACGCCCGGTATCTCGGGCCGGGCCTTCGGCGCTCTCGGGCGGCGCGGCATCAACATTATCGCCATCGCCCAGGGCTCGTCGGAGTTGAGCATCTCGCTCGCGGTACATGCAGCGCAGGTGAAAGAGGCGGTGACCGCGATTCACGAAGAATTCCAACTGTAACGATAACAGCTCGTGGCACAGGGTTTAAGGAACGAGCCCTTCGTACAGACCCCGCTCGCCGCCGGTCTCAAATGTCGACTTGGTTCCTCCAGTGTACCGAAGACGAGTGCCGCGCTCGGCAAGACGCCAGCCGAACCGCCTATCAGTGCGCGCGCTGCGCCGGCCTGCTCGAGGTGCAGTACGACTTCCCGCGCCTCGATCCTGAAGCCACTCGCAGGCTGTGGAACGAACGCCGCCTGCGCGATGAAGCGCTCGATCGCAGCGGCGTCTGGCGCTTTCGCGAGCTCATCGACTTTATCGAATCGAGCGCGAAAGTGGTTTCGCTGGCCGAAGGGCGTACACCTCTTCTCGAAGCGCCTTGCGCGGGCCGCTGGGCCGGCGAAGTTCGTCTGAGCGTCAAGCACCAGGGCAACAATCCCACCGGGTCGTTCAAAGACCTCGGCATGACGGCGGCCATCACCCGTGCGGTTGCGCTGGGAGTCCGAGTCGTGGCCTGCGCCTCGACCGGGAACACCTCCTCGTCGATGGCAGCCTACGCTGCCCGCGCGGGGCTCAGACCGCTGGTCTTCGTTCCGGCCGGACGCATCTCCTCCGCCAAGCTGGCGCAGGCCCTCGATTTCGGCGCCTTTGTAATCGAGCTTGGCGAGAGCTTCGACCAGGCATTCGCTCTGCTGCGCCAGGTCAGTCCCGAACTGGGCCTCTACCTGGTAAATTCTGTGAATCCGTTTCGCATCGAGGGGCAGAAAACGCTGGTGGCGGAGATGCTGGAACAGCGTGATTGGAGTCCACCTGACTACATCGTGGTGCCGGGAGGCAATCTCGGCAACTGTTCGGCCATCGGCAAGGGTCTGCGCGAGCTGCGGGAGCTCGGCTTCATTCGCAAACTGCCTCGCGTGGTGGTGGTGCAGGCTGCGGGTGCAAGCGCCTTCTATCATGCCATGGCGGCGGGTGGCGCGGAGCTTGTTCCCTTTAAGCACCCTGAAACCGAGGCGACAGCCATCCGCATCGGTGATCCGGCAAATTGGAGAAAGGCACGCCGCGTGCTGCAGGAGACACGGGGGCTGTGCGAGGCCGTTACGGACGAAGAGATCTTTACGGGTAAGCGCGCTCTGGCCGAAGATGGAATCGGCGCCGAACCGGCTTCCGTGGCCACACTCGCCGGGATTCGCAAGTTGCGCGCCGCCGGGCGAATGGAACCCGAGGCGGATGTGGTGGCCGTGCTCACCGGACACCAACTCAAAGACACAGACTACGTGATCCGGCACGCCGGCGAGCTCGAACGCAGCCGGAGGATTCAGGTGGAAGTGGGGGTTGACGCGCTGCGCCGGGCGGTGGAGAAAATCCTTTAGTCGCCTTGGACAAAACGATGCGAAAGCTGCGATCGGCTGAGCTTTCGCTTGCGGCCCCGTCGCTTGGGGGCGACGGGCTGGTTGTCGACTACGAGAAGCGGAGACTCCATGAAATTCGCCAAAGTCGTGTTCGGAGCGGGAATTTGGGGCATCCTGGTGCTCACGCCGCTTTACTTCATGTTCGATCGGATCGGACGCCAGGATCCCCCGCCCATTACGCACCCCGGGTTCTACTTCGGCTTCGTGAGCGTGGGGCTGGCGTGGCAGGTCGCCTTTCTGGTGATTGCCAGGGATCCCCGTCGCTTTCGGCCGATAATGATTCCCTCGACTCTAGAGAAATTTGGCTATGGAATCTCCTTGATCGTGCTGTATCTGCAGGGCCGCCTGCGCGCACCGGATCGGGCTTTTGGCGGCACGGATCTGCGGTTCGGCGTTCTGTTTCTGGTGGCGCTTTTCAAGACAGGTTCCCGGTCCGAGTTTAGGGAATCCTCGAGATCCGATATCGGGTCGAGGGCGAGGTAAAGCCGATGCCGGATTCCAGGCGAAACAGCCACGACCGCACGCTCGGGATGGACAGCGGCATCTGCCGGCGGGATTTCCTCAACTCAGCTCTCCTCGCATCGGGCAGCCTGCTGCTCAACTCAGCCACTCCGCAGCAACTGCTGCAGGGCCGGAACGATAACCCGAAGGATGAATGGACCGGTTACGGCGGCGTGGGCGATTACCAGGATTCGAACGGAAACACTGCGGAGGTGATGAATGCGGGGCACCAGATTCGCGACCACACCTTCGACTCGCCTCCGGCCGCCGCGATCGATACCGGTGAGGTCTTCGACTGCGTGATCGTAGGCGGAGGCATCAGCGGCCTGGCGGCGGCGCTCGCCTTCAAGACGCAGACCGCGCGGAGCTCAGGCGGCGAGAGCTTGAAGTGCCTGCTACTTGAAAACCACCCCATGTTCGGCGGCGAAGCCAAGCGTAACGAGTTCATCGTGGACGGCCAGCGCCTGATGGCTCCGCAGGGCTCCGATCATTTTCAGATTCCCTACCCCCACAGCTTCATTGCGCGCTTCTACGAGATGATCGGGGTGGACTGGCGCGAGTTCAAGTATCAGACGTGGGGCAGCGCGTTGCCGGAGATCACGCTCGGCCGCACGTTCGAGCAGATGCCTCCGCCGACCGGGACCTACTTCGGCGCCAGGTTTGGGCAGCGGCCGGGGATGTGGCTGATGGGGGGTCTCGGCACGAATATCGATAAGCTTCCGGTCCCGCCCGCCATGCGAGCCGAGCTCCGGCGCCGCCGAGGCCGAGCTTCCGCTTCCACTAAACCGTATGACTATCCCGGCGATCAGAAGTCCCGGCGGCTCGACAGCATGACTATCGAACAGCATCTGATCCAGGATCGCGGCCTCACCCAGGACGTCATCCGGACCTTCATGACGCCGGGCGAAGGCGGCGGATATGGACTCGGCCCGGACGTGCTCTCCGCCTATTGTGAGTATGCCTTCGATGATCTGCATTGCCTGGACGACAGCGCTGAGACGGGCTGGCAGGCGTTTCCGGGCGGCAATGCGGGCATCGCACGGCACATCCTCAAAACGCTCATTCCGCATTCGATTCCGGGCCCGGCAACGCTCGAGGCCGTCTGCCGGAACAACCTGGACTTCACGGCGCTCGACCCGCCGGACACCTCTGATCAACCCGCGCGCGTTCGGCTGCGGTCGACTGTGGTGCGGGTCGGGCACGAAGGGCAGCCCGAGAGGTCCGAGTTCGTAGAGGTGACCTACACGCGCGACGGCAAGGTGTATCGGTTGAAAGCGCGCTCGGTCGTCATGGCGGGCGGATGCTGGTCCACCAAACGCGTGGTACGCGACCTGCCGGCGAGCTATCGAGACGCCTACAACCAGTTCTATCGCTCGCCTTGCATGCTGGCGAACGTAGCCATGCGCAATTGGCAGTTCCTCTATAAGCTCGGAATCTCAGGAGCGGAATGGTACGAGGGTCTGGGCAGCTTCACTTGCGTCCGCAAGGTTCCCGTTTTCTCCACGGACCAGAAGACCATCGGACCTGAGTCTCCCACCGTCCTGACCCTGAAGGTGCTCTATTGCTACCCCGGCCTGCCGATCGAAGAACAGGGGAATCGCGGGCGGGCAGAGATGCTCTCCGTCTCCTTCCGAGACTACGAGAGCCAGATTCGCGAACAGATGACGGGGATGTTCTCGCGCTCCGGCTTCGACGCGCGGCGCGACATCGCCGGGATCATTCTGAATCGCTGGGGTCATGCCTACGTGAACCCGCAGCCGGGATTCTTCTTCGGCAAGGACGGCAAGCCTGCCCCGCGCGAGATTTTGCGCAACGTGCCCTTCGGCAGAATCACCTTTGCCAACACCGATCTAGCCGGCGCCATGGACCACAAAGCCGCCATCATGGAGGGATATCGGGCGGTGGGGCAGATCCTCGACCGCGTGCTGACCTGAGGACACGGCGGGAGCCGGCGTGGATCCTGTAAGAAGAAGCGCGGCTGATCGTATTCATGATGACGATGCCGGCTGGACGATCCTGAGCCGGCAGGGAGGCGCATCGTGATGAAGCGCGGCGTAGCAGCGGCTTTGGTGGTTCTCGGGTGCGTGGAATCAGTGCCGGGAATAGGCTTGACCGCCGTCTCTGACGACCACGCCGAAGCCGCACGTAAAGCACGCGACTCCGGCGACACAGAGGCTCTGCACAAGCTCATCGACGGCGCGCGGCGCCAGGCCGAGCAGCAGAAGTCCGCAGCGTCCTACCAGATGCTGGCGCAGTTTGACCTGTGGCTGTGCGAGGCCGGTCACATGCACAACGACAACAAAACCGTTAAGCAGGCGGCCCAGGGTGCGGCCACCGCCGCCGACCAGGCGATCGCCCTCGATCCCAACTCCTCCGAAGCCCACCGCCTGGAAGGCCAAGCACTGGCCGAACTCATCCCCCACGTCTTTGCGGGAGGCCCGCGCTACGGTCCGCGCTCGACGAAGGAGATCGAGAAGGCGTTGGAGCTTGACCCCAAGAATGCCAACGCTTGCGTCGCACGTGGGATCAACTACTTCCTCACGCCCAAAGCCTTTGGAGGCAATCACCAGAAAGCGGTCGAGATGCTCAAGAAGGCCATCGAACTCGACCCCAGGTCGGACACGGCCCACATCTGGCTGGCTCAAGTTTATCTGGCGGACGGCCAGCCCCAGGACGCCTTGCGCGAGATCAACGAGGCCCGCCAGCTCGATCCGAATCGCGGCTTCACCCACCGCGTCTACCAGCAGATGACGGCTGGATAGAGGTTGGCGTTAAGCCGGTTAGCTACGATACGAAACGGATACGGCTTCGCTCAGCCGCCGCCTTGAAGCACGCTGGTGCCCAGTAAGGCCCGCGAATTCACCCTTTTTGCTATCTGAAGGGCCGTTCGAATCTCATTCGGATCCAATGCAAAGCGACGCGATGCCTTCGTTGATCCACGTCGGCGCGCGCGGAAAGTCGGTCTCCACGA
>DATDGR010000305.1:0-24071 GCA_036521995.1 Terriglobia bacterium
CGGCCCGTGGAAAGGCCTGGATGGCCGGGTGCACGACGCGACCGGAAAGGCCTTCGAGCTGGAATTCTGCACTATTGCGAGATGGCAGAACGGCGAGATTGTCGAAGAGAACCTGTTCTATGATCAGGTCGGGTTCCTCCGTCAGATCGGTGTGCTTTGATGGGACTCCGAAGCCAGCCACAAGGCAGCACGAAGGCTAGGGACGGTGATCTGAGCGGGCCCGGAGCGGCGCGCGGTTTAGGACCTGCCACGCTGGCTGCGAATCCGACGAGTCGAAGGCAGCGCGAACGGCAGCTAGGTCGCAGTCGCCGTTTATTAGTCCCAGTGAGACTGATTGGGGTACACGACAATGGCTGACATTCTGCCCGCGATCTTCTTCGGGCACGGCAATCCGATGAACGCGCTCATGAACAACGCGTACACCGAGGCGTGGCGACGCGTCGGACAAGAAACGCGCCGACCGCGCGCGATTTTGTCGATTTCTGCTCACTGGTTCGTGCCTGAGACCGGCGTTACTGTATCCACATCGCCAAGAACCATTCACGACTTTGGTGGATTTCCGGAGCAGCTGTTCCGCGTGCAATACCGGGCCCCGGGGGATCCCGCGCTGGCTCGTCGCGTCCAAAGCTTGCTTGCGCCTCTTGAGGTCAATCTGGATGACTCGTGGGGCCTCGATCACGGCACGTGGTCTGTCCTTCGCCATGTGTATCCAAAAGCGGACATTCCCATTGTTCAGTTGAGTATCGACGAAACAAGGGCTTCGTTGTTCCACTTCGAGATCGGCAGAAAACTTGCCCCGCTGCGGGAAGAAGGCGTTTTGATCGTAGGCAGTGGAAATCTGGTCCACAACCTTCATGCTTACGCCTGGGGTCGCCATGTTCAGAATCCGTATGACTGGGCTGTTGAGTTCGAGGGGGAAGCGAAACAGATGATGCTTACGGGAGAATTCAAACCGCTGATCGACTACGAAAGCCTGGGTCCGGCGGCCTTGCTTTCCATACCCACGCCGGATCACTACCTACCTCTGCTCTATGTGCTGGCGACGAAACAAGCAAGCGAACGCGTTACCTTCCCGGTGGAGGGCGTCGACGGTGGATCGATATCGATGCTTGCTGTCCAGGTAGGCGGCGTCCCGGTTGCTGCTTGAAGGACCGATTAGAGCTGGATTAAACACCGAGGGGGAGATGCTGTCGAACGGGCTGCCCCCGCTAGCGGCGAGGAAAATGCCGCCGATTCAGAATATTCTGTTTCCGGTCGATTTCTCGCCTTCCTGCCAGGCGATGGCTCCTTTTGTTCGGAGAGTTGCATCGCTTTTCTCGGCACAGGTGACGTTGTTGCACGTGGTGGAGCCATCGGCTTCGAGTTGGCGGTGCGACCGCTGCAGGAGGTGGAAGCCGATCTCAAGCAACTTGCCCGAATGAAGCTTCGGTCATTTCTGGCGTCCGAGTTTCCGGCGAAAGAAAGCCCTAGGCTGCTCCTTCTGGGAGAAGCGGCGCTTCGGATGTGCCCACAGCCAGCGAGCGCTACACGTTGACGGCAAAACAACTTCAAGATACCACAGTTGAGCTCAATGGGAAGACGCTTGAGCTCACGAGAGACGGCGATCTGCCGGAATTGAGAGGCGAGCCGGAGAATGCCGGCCTCGTGAGCTTGGCGCCTGTCAGCATTACGTATTTTAAGCCTCGCAAAGGCGGGCAATGCGAATTGTCAGTAGCCATCTCGAGAGGTAATCGATATGAGCGAAGAAACACAACAAGGGCATGCCGTACTTGCCGCCCTGGGCACGCTGCTTCCAGACCTGGAATCCGTTTACAAAGACATCCATTCTCACCCCGAGCTATCGATGCAGGAGAACCGGACAGCGGGCATTGCCGCCGAGCGTTTGCGGAGGGCAGGGTATGAGGTAGCGGCTGGCATTGGCAAGACGGGGGTTGTGGGTGTACTCCGCAACGGCGATGGTCCAACGATCATGCTGCGCGCGGATATGGACGCGCTCCCAGTTCGTGAGGCGACAGGTTTGCCGTATGCCAGCAACTCAACAGCTGATCAAGACGGCAAGTCTGTACCGGTGATGCATGCCTGTGGCCATGATATGCACGTATGCTGGCTGATTGGCGCGGCGACGTTGTTCGCCGGAAGTCGAAACCTGTGGCGAGGTACCCTGATGCCTGTTTTTCAACCTGCGGAAGAAACAGGTGCCGGCGCGCAAGCGATGATTGATGACGGACTGTTTAAGCGCTTTCCGAAACCCACCGCCATACTCGGACAACACGTCATGGTCGGATCTTCAGGCGTGATTGGTACGCGCTCCGGCGTGATCACCTCAGCGGGAGACAGCTTCGAAATCCGAATGTTCGGTCGAGGCGCTCACGGCTCGATGCCTCAAGCGAGCATTGACCCGGTTGTTATGGCGTCTGCTACCGTCCTTCGCCTGCAAACCATTGTGTCCCGTGAACTCGCTCCCACCGACGCCGCGGTCGTAACCGTCGGCTCACTTCAGGCCGGTACAAAGGAGAATGTGATCCCTGACGAAGCGGTCATAAAGCTAAATGTGCGTACCTTCGATGAGGATGTCCGAAAGCGGGTGCTTGCTGCAATCGAACGCATCGTCAATGCTGAAGCCGAAGCTTCTCGAGCGCCCAAGAAGCCCGAGATCACTCCGCTTGACCGTTATCCTCTTGTGAAAAATGATCCAGAGGCAACGAAGCGTGCGGTCGAAGCGTTTCGAAGCTACTTTTCGGCGGACCGCGTGAAAGACACTCAACCAACCACCGCCAGCGAGGATTTTGGGTCTTTTGGAACTGAGTGGCAGGTGCCTTCTGTTTTCTGGTTTGTGGGCGGCACGGATCCCGAAACGTATCGTAAGGCTAAGGAATCCGGAGGAATTGCGGACCTCCCGACCAATCACAACCCGAAATTCGCGCCGACCATTCATCCAACTTTGGAGACCGGCGTGGAGGCATTGGTCGTCGCGTCTCAGGCCTGGCTGTCACCATCAGCTAAATGACTGTCAACGACCACATCGTCGTGAATACGCTCCTGGTCGCTTTCGACCTTGGCGGCACCTTTGTCTTCGCGATCAGCGGTGCAACGGCTGCGGTCAAGCACAGGCTCGATTTGTTCGGAGTGCTAGTTTTATCTTTCGCCGCGGGCAACTCGGGCGGGATCGCCCGCGATGTGATGATTGGAGCGATTCCGCCTGCAGCCGTGGGCGAGTGGCGGTACATCGCGGTGTCGATGCTTGCCGGGCTGATTACGTTCTACGGCTATCGAATCATCAACCGGCTGAGCAGCCCCGTCTTGGTATTCGACGCGGCTGGGCTGGCGCTCTTTGCAGTAGCTGGTGCAGGCAAGGCGCTGGCGTTTCACGCCGGTCCGGTTGCGGCGATGCTGCTCGGCATGCTGACAGGAATTGGCGGCGGCATGGTGCGCGACATTTTCGTAATGGAAATTCCCACGGTGTTGCGCACCGAACTCTACGCGGTGGCGGCGCTTCTTGGCGCCGCTGTTGTGGTAGTAGGCAGAACGCTGCATGTCCCCACTTCCGCCGCGGCAATAGGCGGGGCAATCCTCTGTTTCGGACTGAGGTTTATGGCCATGCGACGAGGCTGGCAGCTTCCCATAGCCCGCCCGCCTGAACAATTGGAATGAAGATAATGCTGGCCTGGAACGGAAGGCCAAACCGAAGGAAGCAGTAGATGCGTGCCGACGCCGGTCTCGACGCCTGGCACTGTCCCACCGGCAAGCGCCTTCATCGCGCTGAAATCACTGCCGACCGCCGCACCGTGGTCTATCGTGCCCGGCCCACCGCTGCAACTGCTGCCACATCAAGACCAGATGCACAGACTCGGACAATGGCCGCAGTGTCGAGCGGCGCCTCGATTCGTCGTTGGACTCCGAGCTGCGGCGGTTCCACATCGGCATGTCGCGCTCCTGGTTCTGGCGGTTTCCATCCTGGCCATCGAACTGGCGGTACACCCCCACGAGACTGACCGGCTTGTTCTCTCAGCGGCGCTGGCCATCGTCGTGCTGCCCGGGGTGCGCATCGGCTTACCGTTCTTCAAGTCCCTAGTCGGGTCACAAAGTGGGTCCTACACTGCTGAGAGTTAGTGACCCCATTTGCTCGGTTGCGCACGATGAAGCATCGGCGCCACATTATCGCAGTACATAGACGGGTAAACCGCCCGCCCTCAGCATGAGCTGGGTGAGGATACGTGTTGAGAAGAACGCCTTATCACCACTGATCTGTGCAGGCCGTCAGGCCCTCAATCACCTCGCGGGAGGCATGGGTCCTTCCTAGTCGCCAAGGGTTTACCGACGGAGCCTCGAACAGCTGACGATTCCGGTCGGACCACGGGGCACTCGAACGTTCCCGGAACCGGAACTGTGGCTCGAACGGTTCATTTGAAGGGAGCCCGGTCAGGGCCGGCCCCTCGCGGGGCCAATCTGAGTTGACCTTCGCGTTCGTGCGGCGCACCGACTTCGAGCGAAGCCACCAGCGGTCCGGCACAGGTCGTAAGGCCGGCGGTAACCCGGCAGTTGAATGGCTTCGCTCTACCGTCGCTCTTCCACCGACGGCGGGGAGGCAGCAATAGACCGGCTCCAGGCATCACAGGAGTAAACTGGTACCTGCGAGAGATTAGTGACGGAAACCCCTCCGATACCGGGAAGAACTCCAGCAAGACTCTCGCCTCAAAGACGCTTCGCGTCCTCGCTGCATGGGCGGTGGCAAGCGTGGCGGAGGGAGGCCAAGCCGGGATTGATGGCCACACTCCGCCCTGAAAGACCTAAGGCCCTGTGTGCGGAGGTTGCGCCCTTCTGGCTCCGAGTCCTCTCGACGAAAACCGTTCCCATCCGTAAGCAGCACAGACCCAGCCGCACACTTCTCCGGCACAGCCGACACTCTCGATATCTTCGTTTGATGCTCGCCGCCTTCGCCCTAACCGGAATGATCGCTGCTCAGGAACCGACGCCCAGCACTCATGAGCCGACGATCAAGGTCCAGGTGAACCAGATTCTTGTGCCGGTGATCGTGACGGATCGAAAAGGCCACTATGTCGCGGATCTCACGGAGAGTGATTTTCGTGTCTTCGAGGACAGCGTTGAGCAGAAATTGGTAGCGCTCAGCACCGAGAAAAATGGCGCGTCGGCACTCTTTCCGTCCGAGGCCGGGCCAGAGCCGGGCACTGGCACATCAACCGCCTTATCAGCCCCTGCCGGCAGTGCGCCTGTCACTCGTACGTACCTGATCGTCGTAGACACGCTCTATTCTTCCTTCGGAGACTTTGTCCAGGTTCGCAAGGCGCTGGAGAAGCTTTTCCAGGAAGAGCAAGGCTCCGACTCGCAGTACGCCCTGGTCGCGCTCGGCCGGCCGACGTTCGTCATCCAAAATCTGACACGGGATCCCGGCGCGGTCCTGGCCGCTGTCGGAAGCAAGGACTTCACCAGAACGATTATGTCCAGCGAGCACTCGAACCTGACTCAACAAGAGTCTAAGCTGCTGGATGTCCTGGAAGGTTGCCCGCCGCCTTTGCCAGGCCAATCCCTCTGTCAATCGGCCATAGACTTCGCAAATATGGCTGCCCGAGAACGCGACATGATCACCCGAAATCTCCTCGCCGATCTACGCAGCCTGACGGAACAGCTTTCACGAATGCCGGGGAAGCGCGCAATGATACTGGCTTCTGATGGCTTCAATTTGCAGCCAGGCCGCGAACTTTTCGAGCTGATTGCAGCGTACGAGAACAACCCCAGCGTGTTGCTCCACAATCAAACCGGCTACCTTTTCGATGAAATGGGACCGATCGTCCGGCTCGCCACCGCCCGCAATGTGACATTCTACACACTTGATTCACGCGGTCTGTATACAGTTCCTGCCGGCGGGTTTGATGCCAGCGAACACGTTGCGATAGATCCCAAGGCGGCTGCGACCGTCCTGCCAGCGATGCGGAGTGCGAAAGAGACGGCAGCCTGGGAAAACCAGAACGCGATGAGCTACCTTGCGGGGGCCACAGGCGGGGTCTTCTATCACAATAACAACGACCTCCTGAGAGGCCTTCGCCAGGCGTTCGCGGATGGGCGTCAGTATTATGTGCTGGCTTATGACTCCTCCAACCGGGCAGCAGACGGGAAGTATCGCGCCGTTAAGGTGCAGGTCAAAAGCAAGAACCTGATGGTTCGAGCCAAGCCCGGTTATTGGGCGCCCGCGACAAATACAGCAACGATTGCCGCCACGCCGCGCCCAGCAGAGCCCTCAGCCTTGGCCGGGCCATCGCCAGGAAAAATTCCGCCGATTACTCCTAAGCCTCCCACCGATTCATTGAGCTTGACGCCGCCACCGCCGCCGTCATTCGTGGATACACCCATCGGCGAGCTCGTCGGCGAGTTGCCGGAACTCAAGAAACTCCGGCCAACCGCCAGTCAGGAATTGCTGCCCTCAATCTTGCAAAAAGTGGGCGCAAATGTGGCCATCCTGTTCGACAGGTTTCCCAACGTGACTTCCCTGGAACAAGTGACTGAGCAACGCTTGGATAGCACCGGAGCCATCGATGGTGAAATCTACCAGACGTTTCGCTACCTGGCCGTGGGCAACCCGGATAAGAAGGACGTGGGGTTCGAAGAGTACCGGACGGACACGAAAGGCAAGCTCGTGCAACAGAAAGGCCTCAACGAATTCCTCATCACGAAAGGGTTCGTTTCGATACCCTTCTTGTTCCACCCGTTGTACCAGCTGGACAGCAGGTACCGGTATCTCGGGCAGGAGGTCATCGGAAGGCGCGACACCGAGGTTGTGGCCTTCGCCCAAAAGTCTACCGCGCGGGTAAGAGAGCTATTTACCATAAACGGAAAGTCAGGGGGCATGCTTGCGCAGGGGGTGGCGTGGATTGATCCGGTCAATTATCAGATCGTCAGAATGCGCGAGGATTTACGTGCTCCAGTGCTCGAAATCGGGCTCGAATCCCAAACCACGCGGGTCGAGCTCACCGAGGTCCGCTTCAAAGGTGGGTCGCCGGCGCTCTGGCTCCCGCGTGAGGTTGAAGTGCAGACGAAGTTTTCCGATGTAATCTTCAGGAACGCGCATCACTATTCGGAATTCAAACAGTTCAGCGTACAAACCCAGGTGCAAGCGGCGTCGCCCTGATGAACGGCATTCGGTTAAGGCGCGGTCGGGAATGCGGGTGTTCTCGACAACCGCCCAGGACTACAAAGGTTCAAGACTCGCACGCTCCACGGAACGGTCTCTGGGTTAGGGCCGGCTTCAGCGGGAAGGCCATTGCCTACGGGCGCCTGCGAGTCCTTCGCCTCAGCCGGTAATGCCTACGGATGTTATAGACATTCATGGCTTGCTTAGAACCCGCCGATGATATAAAGTGATTGCTCAATTAGAGCCTCACGGTGTAAGCCCTCGCGAGCGACGCCGGAATCACGCGATTCCCACCGCACGTGAAGTCAAATTCCTGGTTTAGGAGCGCCCTCGTGGCTGTCAACGCTGAAGCGGTCGACCCCGTTCGCCGTCTCGAGACCGTTCGCCGCATTGAGGAGGCCTTGGAGGCCGCCGCCGAGGCCGTCTCCCAATTCGTCCCCGGCAAGACCAAGGCCGACTACAAGCCCGGGCGGGACCCTGTCACCGAGGCTGACCGGACGGCCAACCGCATCCTGCGCAAAATCCTGGTTCGGGACGGCGAAGGCTGGCTCTCTGAGGAGAGCGTGGATGATCCGGAGCGGTTGAATCGAGAGCTGGTTTGGGTGGTGGATCCGCTCGACGGCACGCGGGAGTTTGTGGAAGGCATTCCCGAGTGGTGCATCTCGATCGGCCTCGTCGAGGGAGGGCAGGCGGTGGCGGGAGGCATTTTGAACCCGGCCACGGGCGAGAAGATTGTTGGGTCTGTCGAGGGCGGCGTCACCTATAACGGCGAACCCGCGCAGGTGAGTAGGAAGAACACGCTGGCTGGGGCACTGGTGCTCGGCAGCCGCAGCGAGGCCAAGCGCGGAGAATGGAAGCGGTTTGAGGGAATGCCCTTCAAGGTTCGGAACATCGGATCGGTGGCCTACAAGTTAGGCTTGGTGGCGGCCGGTAAGGCTGATGCCACGTGGACGCTGGTGCCTAAGAACGAGTGGGACGTGGCGGCCGGTACCGCGTTGGTGCTGGCCGGGGGCGGATTTGTGAGGCGGCTCGAAGGAGAACCTCCGAAGTTCAACAATCCCTCACCGCTGCTCACGGGCTTAATCGCAGGGGGACCCAACCTGTGCCCGGAGATCGACGCGCTGCTCGAGGGTCACCTGCGGGGCTCAGGTTCTTTCTGAAAGAATTCGTCAAAGCTTCTCGTACCACAGAGACGCCGAGGCGCCGAGAAAAAACCAGAAACTGGAAACCAGAAGAAAGGCTGGGAAGCTTGTGCCTTTTTCAGCTTTTTGGGTTTCTGGTTATCTGGGTCCTGATGTGTCTGTGGTGCAGGTTGATTTCTTGGACCGGTGACGCTATCGCCTGGGCTCTTGCCGCTCCCGGCGCTCGACAACACGAGATCTCAAACTTGGGAGGACTTCCTTCACTATGGCTGACCATTTGAATCCACCGCACGGCGGAACGCTGATCCACCTTCTGGCGGCCCGGGAGCGGGCCACGGAACTCCAGGCGGCCTCGCGAGACTGGCCGTCCTGGGATCTGACGGCGCGCCAGCTCTGCGACCTGGATCTGCTGATGAGCGGCGGCTTCTCGCCGCTGCAAGGCTTCATGACCCGCGCCGACTACGAGAGCGTTTGCGAGAAGATGCGCCTCGCCGAGGGCGCGCTCTGGCCCATTCCGATCACCCTGGACGTCACGGAAGAGTTCGCCAAAACTCTCAGCCCCGGCCGCGCGGTGGCCCTGCGGGACGCGGAAGGCGTGATGCTGGCGGCGCTGCACGTGGACGAGGTCTGGCAGCCGGACCGGAAGGCCGAAGCCAAGCAGGTGTTCGGAAGCACCAGCACGGTTCATCCCGGGGCCGATTACACGATCAACCGCAGTCACCCGTGGTACGTGGGTGGCCGCGTTGAGGGAGTCCAGCCTCCGGCGCATTACGATTTTCGTGCTCTGCGTCTGGCGCCGGCGGAGCTCCGGGCTGAGTTCGTCCGGCTCGGCTGGCGGCGCGTGGTGGCTTTTCAGACGCGCAATCCCATGCACCGCGCCCACGTCGAACTCACGCTGCGGGCCGCGAAGCAGGTGGAGGCTAGTCTCCTGATCAATCCTTCGGTGGGCATGACCAAGCCCGGAGATGTGGAGTATTACGTCCGGGTTCGCTGCTACCAGGAGTTGCTGTCGAAATATCCGCAAGGGACGGTGAAGCTGGCTCTGCTGCCGCTCGCCATGCGCATGGGCGGCCCGCGCGAGGCCTTGTGGCACGCGATTATCCGCAAGAATCATGGCTGCTCCCACTTTATTGTGGGCCGCGACCACGCTGGCCCGGGCAAGGACGAGAACGGCAAGCCCTTTTACGGGCCCTACGATGCCCAGGAACTGCTGCGCCAGCACGAAAAAGAGCTGGCGGTCACCATGGTGCCCTTCCAGATGATGGTGTACCTCGAAGGCGAGGACCGCTACGTTCCTGAGGATGAAATTCCTCAGGGGGCGCGGGTTCTGAACATCTCGGGCACGGAGCTGCGCCAGCGGCTGAACGAAGGGCGGGAGATTCCTGCCTGGTTCACCTACCCCGAGGTTTCGGGCGAGCTGCAACGGAGCTACCCGCCGCGGCACCAGCAGGGGTTCACGCTGTTTTTCACCGGGCTCTCCGGCTCCGGGAAATCCACCATCGCCAACGTGCTGCGAGTGAAATTCCTGGAGATGGGCGGGCGACCGGTAACGCTGCTGGACGGCGACATTGTGCGCAAGCACCTCTCCTCGGAACTTGGCTTCTCGCGGGAGCACCGCGACATCAACATCCGCCGGATCGGTTATGTCGCCTCGGAGATTACCAAGAACGGCGGCATCGCCATCTGCGCCCCCATCGCGCCTTACGACGCCATCCGCAAGGAAGTGCGCGGTATGATCCAGCCGCTCGGGGGGTTCATTCTGGTGCACCTGGCCACGCCCCTCGAGACCTGCGAGGGCCGCGATCGCAAGGGTCTGTACGCCAAGGCGCGGGCCGGAATTCTGAAGCAGTTCACAGGCATCTCCGATCCCTACGAGCCCCCGACGGACGCCGACGTGGCGATCGACACTAGCGATGTCACGCCGGAGGAGGCCGCTCAGGAGGTCTTTTTGCATCTGGAGCGGGAAGGCTACATTGGAGCGAGCAACGGGAGTAAAGACGGGTCAAAGCAGAGCTGATGATCACTCAAACGTTCATCTCCAGAACTAACTGAAGTACAATTGGTTCATGCAATGCGAGGGGTCCCGGCCATCGCTGGTGCGGAAAACCTCAAAGAAGGCCAATATGCGATCCACAAAATGGCTGGGGAGGCTTGGCGTCTGCGCGCTGGCGGCGCTGCTGCTGGCATGCTCACGCGATCCCAACGTCAAGAAACACAAGTACTTTGCAAGCGGCGACAGCTACTTCGCGAAACAGAACTACAAGGCTGCTCTCATTGAGTACGCCAACGCCCTTAAGGTAGACCCGAACTACGAAGAGGCGCACTACCAGATCGCCCAGTGCTACCTGAAGCTGGGCATGTGGCAACCGGCTTTCCAGGAGCTCAACCGCGCCGTCAGCCTGAAGCCGGATGACCTGAAGGCCCAGATTACGCTTGGCAATCTGCTGCTGGCAGGCCGCGAGTTCGAGCATGCCCAGGAGATCGCCCGGACCGTGCTGAGCAAGGATCCGAACAACGTTGAAGGCCATATCCTGCTGGCCAACTCCTACGCCGGACTGAACAACGCCGAGGCGTCGCTCAAGGAGATGCAGGGCGCGATCGAACTTGATCCCAACCGCGCCGGCTCCTATCTGAATATGGCTACCCTTGAGCTACACGCCAAGGACCCGGCCCAGGCCGAGGCGAGCTTTAGGAAAGCGGTGGAGCTTGACCCGAAGTCGATGACGGCCCTGCTGGCTCTCGGCAGCTTCTACGGCCAGACCCGCCGCTTTCCCGAAGCGGAGCAGCAGTTTCAGAAGGCCATCCAGCTCGATCCCAAGAACCCGACCCCGCACAGTGCACTGGCCAGGTTGTATCTGGCCGAGGGACAGAAGAGCCAGGCCGAACAGGCGATGAAAGACGCCAGGGCAGCCGCTCCGAACGATCCCGCCGCCTATCGGATGCTCGGCGACTTTCACTTTGCCATCGGCGACTTGGATGGTGCGGTTTCGGAATACGCCGCCATCGTGCAAGAGCACCCCAAGGATGCGTCTTCGAAGGCGAACTACGTCCAGCTTCTTATTCTGAAGAACCGCATCGACGATGCTGCCAAGATCGACGATCAGCTTCTGAAAGACAACCCTAAGGACGTCCGGGCGCTGATTCTGCGCGGTCAGATTTTGATTGTCCAAGGCAAGCCGGGCGACGCTGTCCAGGCGCTGCAAACGGCGCTCAAGAGCGAGCCGGATGATGCTGTGGCTCACTACCACCTCGGCGTGGCCTTCAGCCGGTCCGGGGATGAGGCGCGCGCCGAAGACGAGTGGAAAACCGCGGCCCGGTTGCGGCCCAACATGATTGAGGCTCAGCGTGCCCTGGCCCTGGTGGCCCTGCAAAAAGGCAACCCGGATCTGCTTGTCCAGAGCGCCAACGCCATGATTAAGGCAGCGCCGAACTCGCCCGAGGGATACGTTTTTCGCGCTATGGCCAGCGCCACCCGGCTGGACTACAGCGACGCCGAAGCGGATCTGCAGAAGGCTATTGCGATCGCGCCGCAAAACCCGCTCGGCTATAACAAGTTGGCCACTCTGCGCTTCCGGCAGAAGCGCTACGCCGACGCCGAGAAGCTCTTTGAGCAGGCGCTCGCGCTTGATCCGCGATCGTTCGAAGCGCTGGACGGCCTCGTAACCGTTTACGGCGAAGAAAAGCAGGTTCCTAAGGCGCTGGCTCGGGTCCAGGCCCAGATCCAGAAGGCGCCCGATTACGCGCCCTTTTATCGCCTTGAAGGCGGAGTCCTGGTGGCGACGAAGCAGTTTCCCCAAGCCAAGGAGGCACTCGAAAAGGCCATCGAGTTGAACAGCAAAGACCCGGAAAGCTACCAGTTGCTGGCTCAGGTTCAGACGGTTCAGGGTGACTCGAGCGGCGCCCTGAGCACCTACCAGCGTTGGATGCAGCAGTTTCCTAAGGACCCGCGTCCCTACCTTGCGCTCGGGACCCTTCAGGATCTGCAGGGAAACTGGCAGCAGGCTCAGCAGAACTACCAGAAGGCGTTGCAGATCAGGCCTGATTTCGCCCCCGCCGCCAACAATCTGGCGTTTCTCATGCTACAGCATAACCTGGACATCGACACAGCTTTGTCGCTGGCCCAGACTGCCCGGCGGGCCATGCCGAATGACCCCGACGTGGGTGATACGCTGGGGTGGGCTTACTACAAGAGAGGGAGTTATGGGCTGGCTGTTGATACGCTGGCCGGTGCCGCCAAGCAGAAGCCGCAAGACGCCGGGATCCACTACCATCTCGGTCTTGCTTATGAAAAACTGAACAATTCGCGGGACGCGAAGTCGGAACTTGAAACCGCCCTGAGGCTGGACCCGAACGGCTCGCACGCCGGCGAGATTCGGGATGCTCTCGAGGGCAGAAGCATCCAATAGCAGACCTGAGCCCCGGCATCGAGAGGTCGATATCGGCCCGGGGCGCCTTGAGGAAATATGACCGAAGGGAAAGAACAGGCATCGGGCAGGACGGCAGACGGGCTGTGGGAGCGAGGTCACGAGGTGGTCACGCCTGCCGACGCCGGCGGTGCAGAGTCACTGCCGCCCACCGGCGGCCCCGAGAAGGCCGGAACCTTGCCACCCACGGCGTTGCCGGAGGTGAAGATCATTCGAGACTGGGACGCGGACGTTTTTCACCGGCGCGTGCTCGAGCTTGAAAGCAAGGGCTATGCTGCCCGCCGGGAAACCTACCGCGTCACTCCCGAGACGCATCCCGAAACGGGCGAAATCATCCATCTGTATTCCATCGAGTTACCGAAGCTGTAATCAAGAGAATGACGGCGACCAGGCCCAGAAGCCCGGGGGCCCGGAGCTTATGAGAGGGGACCATGAGCGACACGCCATTGATGGTTGCTGTTAGGGATGAGAAACACGTGGACGAGCTGGTCAAGCTGGCTTGTCAGATGGTCAAGGGCACAGGCACAGACCTCCTGGCTCTAAGCGTGGCGGAGATCGCTCCAGCGCTGCCTATCGACGCCGGCTCTGAGGTACTTGACCGGCCGCGTAAAGACGCGCTCGACCGGGCTGCTAAGGTGGCCTGGGATGCTTTCGGCATCAGGGCCCGTACTCGTCTGGTCCGCGCGCGCGAAGCGGGTGCTGCCATTGTGGATGAGGCCAAGGAGCAGCACGCCAGTCTACTGGTTATGGGCTACCATGGACGGCTCAGCATCGGCGAGATCCTTCTCGGGTCTTGCGTGCAGTATGTGGCGGCGCACGCTCCATGCCGGGTGATTCTGCAGATCGTCCCCGAGAGCCTCAAGACGGCGGGGTAAAGAGCTCACTCAGTCCCTAAGCGCCATTCTGGACCCGCCCGGCTGTAAGCCATCACGGCCATGCCCCTTCTATGATCCCAGGATGAACAGAGAGCCTCAGTACACCTTGATGTCGGCGCTGGCAGTGCTCTTACTGGGTCTCGCGGCTCTCACCCTCACACCGCACGCGGATTCGCACCCCGACCTCCTGGGCTATCACACCCTCTGCCCTTTCGCCCCCTTCAGCAGCTTGGTTTTGCTGGGACTGGCCGGGTTCGTCCTCGTCATGAGGGATGCCGTTTACAAGAGCAGACCCCGCGTGTAGCTCCCGGTTCACTGGAGCGGCCGCGGCAGCTATTCTATCTCGCGGAGGGCCGGTTGAAGAAGAAAGCAAAGAAGGGCGATCAAACGCACCGCCTCGTCGAGAGTGTCGTGAAGCATGGCGCTCCCTGCGCCAAACTGGTGGGCTTCGAGATCACTGAGGTCCGCGACGGCCGGTCCGTCGGCTATCTCGACGCCGGCCCGCAGCACGCCAACCCCATGGGCACCCTGCACGGGGGAATCCTGTGCGACCTCGCTGATGCCGCTATGGGCATGGCTTTCGCCAGCACCCTGAGCCCTCGGGAAACGTTCACCACCCTGGAGCTGAAGATCAACTTCTTGCGCCCGGTCTGGACCGCCCGCCTCCGCGCCGAGGCCAAAGTGGTCCACCGGGGGAAGACGGTCGGATACGTCGAATGCACAGTGACCGACGAGCGCGATCGTCTGGTGGCCAAGGCCGTTTCCACGTGCTTGATCTTGCGGGGAAAGCTAGGGGCGGGCCGATAAGCTTTCTCAGGCTGTGGCCTGCTTACTTAAGCGCTTCGCTGAAGGCGAATCCGGTTGCCAAACGGGTCGATGACGCCCATCTCCTTTGTCTTCCAGGGCGTTAGCTCAAGGCCGGGACGGAAATAGCGGTAATTCTTCGCCGTGATTTCGCGATGGAGCTCCTCGACTCCTGTCATCTCCACCCGGATATTCAATCCAGGACTGCCGTCGCCATGGTGTTCCGAGAGGTGTAGCACCAGATGGCCGCGCGAAACCTGCATATAAAGCGGCATGTTCTCCTCGAAGCGATGCTCCCAATCGAGCGTAAAGCCGAGATAGTCCACGTAGAATTCCTTGGCTTTCTCGACACCGAAAATGCGCAAAATCGGAATGACGCGCTGAAAATCAATCGGCATAAGCTGTTCCTCGGATCAGCCCCCCAATTTAGCACCTGACCCTGACACCTGTAACCTGCGATACAATCAGCCTGCGATGGCAACCCGAACGAGGCTGGCTCGCGTTTTGGGCATCGACCCCGGCTTGAACGTCACGGGTTACGGCGTGATCGAGTACCGCGGCCGCGAAGCGAAACTAATCGAGGCTGGGGTGATTCGTCTGCCCAGAGCCAGTAATGGCACTCTGGCGGCTCGCTTGGAGCGGCTCTTCGAGAGCGTGCGCGAGGTAATCGACGAGTTTCAGCCGGATAAGGTCTGCCTGGAGGAAGTCTACAGCCACGCCGATTACCCACGCACCGCCATCCTGATGGGACACGCGCGCGGCGTGATCTGCCTGGCGGCCCGCATGGCGAACGTCAGTGTGGTGAGCCTGCCGGCCAAACGCATCAAGCAGGCGGTAACGGGCAACGGCAATGCCAGTAAATTGCAAGTGCAGCGCGCGGTGCAGCACCATTTTTCCCTGGACGGCGTCCCGCATCCACCTGACGTGGCTGACGCGCTGGCGGCGGCGCTGTGCTACGTTCATTCCTTGCGTGAGAATGCGGCGCACACGTAGGCGCTGCTGGCCGCGACACTTGGGGCTGCGGGTCGGTGATTGACCACGATGGCCGGTTCGACGACGTGGAGGAGAACCTCACCTGGATGATGCGCTTCCCTTCGGGTGTGCTGGCCAGTTGCCACGCCAGCTACGGCTCGCCAAGCTGGGGACCGTCTGGCGTAGGTTTTCTGGAGAAAGCCTGCCGGTGTTCCGCTATCGAGACCCATGATCTCCGAAATCACAGGCGAAGTGCTCTATGACCGCATCCGGCGCAATGCCTTGCTGGTGCGCGTCAACGCGCTCTGCTACGAAGTGCTGGTGCCCTCCGGCATCGTGTCGCGTCTGCGCCAGACCCCGCCGGACGAGCGGCCAAACCCGCTGACGTTTTACACCATCTACTATATTGACGGCGGGCTCGGCGGCGGTCACCTGACGCCCAAGCTGGTAGGCTTTCTCGATCCGTTAGACCGGGAGTTCTTCGAGAGCTTTACCACCGTGCCGGGTGTCGGCTTTGCCAAGGCGCTGAAGTGTCTCATTCGCCCCATGAACGAGATCGCCCAGGCCATCGAGCGCGGAGACGCGCGCTTCCTCCAGGAACTGCCGGGCATCGGTCCCAAAATGGCCGAGCGCATCGGCACGGAACTTCGGGGTAAAATGGCTAAGTTCGCCCTCGCCCGGAGCGAAGCGCCTCTCTCGGTGGAGCAGGAGACGGACAGCGAGCTGCGCCTGGAAGCCCTGCAGGTGCTGCAGCAGCTCGAGTACTCGCACGGCGAGGCACAGCGCATGGTGGCGGATATCTTCAGTCGCCAGAAGCACTTGAAGAGTGTGGAGGAATTCCTGAAGAGGGTGTTCGAGCAGAAGCAGTCAGGAGGCTGAGGGCTTGCTGACACCAAGAAGATGTGTTTTGAGGAAACGAACCCGTCATGTTGTTGAAAATAAAGGATAGATTTCAAGGCGCCCGCTTTGTTCTGGCCGGAACCGATCTGGATTCCCGCCTCCGCGGGAGTGACTATCGGTGGAGCCTTTTACTTTGAACTTTCGACTTCAACCCTCGACTGCTTTTTTGAGGAAACGAACCCGTCAACTTATTGAAAACAAACGGTCGATGTCAAAATGAGGGTCGACAAATGGGTCAAAACGAGGTCCCAAATGACCAAAATCGGCCCAAACGGAGCCTCATTTCGTACGTCTTGACCAGCCACGGAGGAGGGTCGAAACGCCCTGGACAGGTTCCAACCATGGCTTGGGAAGCGCACGAGAGGCGGGCTTGACTGAATGAGAGAGCGGTTGGTTTCGCCAAGTGTGATCTCGCAGGAAGACGAGAAGCTGAATCTCACCCTGCGGCCCCCGACCCTGGCCGAGTACATCGGGCAGGCACGGCTCCGGGAGAAGCTCGAGATCGCTCTCGGTGCCGCCCGCCGCCGCGGGGAGGCTCTCGAACACACCCTGTTCTACGGCCCGCCAGGTCTCGGCAAGACGACGCTGGCCCACATCATCGCCCACGAGATGGGCGCCAAGATCGTGGTCAGCTCGGGACCCACGCTCGAACGCACTGGCGACCTGATGGGAATCCTCACCAACCTGGGCGAGAACGACGTCTTCTTCATCGACGAGATTCACCGTCTGCCGGCCACGGTGGAAGAGTTCCTTTACCCGGCCATGGAGGACTTCAAAGTCGATTTCGTGCTCGACAAGGGCATGTTCGCCAAGACGGTCAATGTGCCGCTCAAGAAGTTCACCCTGGTGGGCGCTACCACTCGCGCCGGGAGCCTTTCGGCGCCGCTGCGCAACCGTTTCGGACTTTTTTATCACCTCGATTTCTACGTGGTCGAGGAGCTTCGGGAGATCGTGCTGCGGTCGGCGAAAATTCTGGGCATTGAAGTCGAATTTGACGGTGCCACCGAGATCGCGCGGCGCGCGCGGGGAACACCGCGCATCGCCAATCGGCTGCTTCGCCGCGTTCGGGACTTCGCGGACGTCAAGGCCCAGGGGCAGATCACGGCGGAGGTGGCGCGGGCGGCTCTCCACCTCGAAGGCGTGGACGAAATCGGTCTTGACGACCTTGACCGCAGCTTCCTTTCCACTATCATCCGAGCCTACAAAGGTGGGCCAGTCGGAGTGGAAGCACTCTCGGCCACTCTGAACGAAGAAGTGGAAACGCTGGTGGATATGGTG
This sequence comes from Terriglobia bacterium, assembly GCA_036521995.1. Taxonomy (GTDB): domain Bacteria; phylum Acidobacteriota; class Terriglobia; order UBA7540; family UBA7540; genus Gp13-AA77. Next base: position 17,540 of record DATDGR010000305.1, read on the forward strand.
GAGCCGTATCTTCTGCAGCAGGGCTTCATCAGCCGCACCAAGAGCGGCCGCCGCGCCAACGACGCCGCCTACCGGCATTTGAACGTGCCCCTGCCGGTGGGGACCGCGGCGCCGCTGTTCGAACGCGTCGAGTGAGAAGGAAGAACCTGCCGTTCTGACTGCATGATCGCCAGGGGCAGGAGTGAGGGCTGCTTGAAGGCAGAAGTCGAATCTGCGGCGGCTGGTGCGGGTCGAGGCCAGGGCTATTCCCCGCCCGGATCGAGTCTCCCGATCGAGGAGACCCACCGGCTGATCCGTGAGGAGATCCGGCCTCACCTCGATGAGCTGAGGCTGTGCCCATCGACCCGGGCGCTGCTCGCGAGCCCCGTTTATCAGGGGCTGGAACCGGCAATTCGCACGGTGCTCGATACCCCGGAGGTGGGCGGCTTCAGCCGCGGAAAGGCTCCGGCGCGGCCCCGCTACCGCTTCGTGGCCTGGAATCTGGAACGTGGCTTGGAGCTCAACGCCCAGATCGAGGCCTTCCACTCGCATCCTTACTTGAGCGCGGCCGATGTTCTGCTGCTCACCGAGACCGATCTCGGCATGGCGCGTACGCAGAATCGCCATGTCGCTCAGGAGATCGCGCGCGCCTTGGGCTTTTCTTATGCTTTTGTGCCTTGCTACCTGAACCTCGCCAAGGGTGCCGGGCTGGAATATCACGCCGAGGGCGAAAACGATCTCGGCCTGCACGGCAATGCGGTGCTCAGCCGGTATCCGCTGCGGCGGGCTCGAGGAATCTTCCTGAAAAATGGTATCGACAAGATGAAGGGCCGCGAAAAGCGGTTGGGGCGCCAGGCAGCGGTGGTCGCCGAAGTAGACTTTCCGAATTTCCGGGTCACGGCCGTGTCGACCCATCTGGATGCGAACTCCAGCCAGCGCCACCGCGCCAGCCAGATGCGGGACATTCTCGATGGGCTCGATCACGCCGGTGCCGGCCTCCCGGTGATCCTGGGCGGCGACTGGAACACCACGACCTACAATTCCTCGACGCCGGCCTGGGCCATTGCGGGTTTTTGGCTGCGCGTGTTGATGGGCGTGGACAACGTCATCAACAACCACTATCTGCATCCTTACAACCGGTTCGAGAAGGATCTCTTCCGCAGTCTGGAACGGCGCGGTTTTGACTATCGCGCCTGCAACGTAGTCGGAGAGCGCACGGGAGGCTACGACGCCGGCTGCTTCAAGACTCGCCAGAACCTGGGTGAGTGGGTTCCGAGCTGGTGCTTTGCCTGCGTGCGCTGGTCGTTGCGGAACCACGGCGGCCGCTGTCCCATCAAGATCGACTGGTTTGCCACCCGAGGCGTGCGCGCCGAGAGCCCGGTGGTGATTCACGAGCTGCGCGAAGACCGCCCGGTGCCGCTGTCGGACCACGATCCCATCGGGATGGACGTGGTGGCGAATTGAGATGGTGCGCCGCAAGCATGTTTATCTCTCGCTGGGCTCGAACCTGGGGCGCCGCGAAGCGAACATCAGCACGGCCCTGGCCAAGCTGGCCGGCCAGGGTGTCGAGGTGGTGCGCGTGTCGTCGTGGTATCGCACCGAACCTGTAGGCTATACGGCTCAGCCTTGGTTTCTGAACTGCGTGGTCGAGACGGCGACGGGCCTGATGCCCTTACAGTTGCTGAAGCGGTGCCAGGCGATCGAACGCGAGCTGGGCCGCAAGCACGGAACGCGCAACGGGCCGCGTCCTGTCGACATTGACATTTTGTTGTACGACAGTGTGATGATCCACTCACCAGAATTGACGATTCCGCATCCACGCATGGCGGAGCGACGGTTTGTCCTGGTTCCACTCAGTGAAATCGCCCCTGACGCGGAGCATCCCGTCATGCGGCAAAGCATGTCACAGATGTTGAAGGAGACTCCGGACCGGAGCCAGGTGGTGAGGCTGAAGCCCGAAGAAAATGAAGAACAACGAAATCCTGACACTGACGACTGAGAACTGGCAACTTTCCTTAAATGTCCGATCCTGCCGATTACGATCCGCCGCGTTTCATCGCCATTGAAGGTCCGATGCGCGTGGGCAAGAGCAGCCTGACGCAGCTCCTGGCCGGGCGGCTCGGCGCGGCCTGCCTGAGCGACGTCGAAGACAACCCCTTTCTCGATCGCTTCTACGGTGGGCAGCCGGGCTCCGGGTTCGCGGCTCAGCTTTACTTCCTGATGGAGCGCTTCAAGCAGTGGCGCGCCCTGGATCTGGCGAGCACGGCGCATCGGCTGGTCATCTGTGATTACCTCTTCGCGAAAGACAAGATCTACGCCTATCTCAACCTGAGCGACGCTGAATTGGGCCTCTACGAGCAGTACTACGGGATGCTCGCCGATCAGGTGCCCTTTCCTGATCTGGTGATATACTTACAAGCGAAGCCGGAGACACTGAGGACGCGAATTGGCCTTAAGAACGTGGCCATGGAGCACCAAGTCTCCGACGAGTACTTGGAAGAGCTGGTGCAAGCGTACGACCACTTCTTCCATCATTACAAGTCGAGCGACCTGCTGGTGGTGGAAGCGTCCGAGATGGATTTTGTCCACCGGAACCGGGACCTTGAAGAGCTGCTCAAGCGGCTCCGCCAGCCGGTGCGTGGTACGCAGTACTTTTTGCCGCTTAGATCTGCCGACGCGGACTGAGACGGGCTGCAGGTTGGAAACAAGACTGGCAAGTTTCAGGCCCTCTCCGTCCGGATGAACGAAGGCTCTCTCGAGCCCTCAGCCGCGCGTCTCGCGAGCGGCGGCCTTTCGATCCGGTACTGAGAGGGTCTGCTGCTTTTCCGGTCGTCGGTTGGCAGGAATCGGTGGTCGGCCACTTGACCGGCAACCGGGACCGGCAAACATTCTATCTTTTGGAGGCCGCCATGGACCCCGCTTTTGAGGCCGTGAGCAAAATCACTGCTCCTCTCATCCTTGACCGCAAGCTGCGCGGCGCACGCATTACCTGTCTAACCGCCTACGATTACCCGACGGCACGTCTGGTGGACGAAGCCGGCATCGACATGATCCTGGTGGGCGATTCCCTGGCCCAGACAGTGCTAGGCTACGACTCGACGGTCCCCGTGACCGTTGAGGAGATGCTGCACCATTTGAAGGCCGTGCGCCGGGCGGTGCGGAGGGCGCTGCTCATCGGGGACCTCCCCTTTGGTGCCTATCATTCCGAGCCGGCGCGAGCCTTGGAGACCAGTATCCGCTACTTGAAGGAGGGTGGGGCGGAAGCAGTGAAACTGGAGGGTGGGCGGCGTCGGGCGGACGTGATCCGCAAGCTGGTGGAGGCGGAAATTCCCGTGATGGCCCACATCGGCCTCACTCCGCAGTCGGTGCACAGTCAGGGCGGCTACCGGGTTCAAGGAAAGACGGTGGAATCAGCGGGCGAGATCCTGGCCGACGCGCAGGTGGTCGAGGACGCCGGTGCATTCGCCGTAGTTCTGGAGGGCGTGCCACGCGAGCTCGCCGCCACAATCACCCGGCACCTTCGCATCCCCACCATAGGGATCGGCGCAGGACCCGATTGCGACGGTCAGGTGCTGGTGCTGCACGATCTGATCGGCCTCGGCTTTCAGCCGCCTGCCAAATTTGTGCGCCGGTACGCGGACGTCGCGGGGACCTTACGTCAGGCCCTGGCGCAGTACCGGCAGGACGTGCTGGCCGGAGACTATCCTGATGACCGGGAGAGTTATCATTGGCCCGAAGCCGTCCGGCAAGAATTTGACCGCGTGCGAACTTGAGGAAAGCATCCGGCCGCTTGAAGCCTACTTGTCGCTTGCTGACCGCTACCCGTTGCTGATGCGACTCGTCACCTCAATCTCCGAAATGCAGACCCTCGGCCGCCATCTTCGCCGCCAGGACAGGATCATCACTCTGGTGCCCACCATGGGAGCTCTTCACGAAGGGCACCTGAGCCTGATGCGACGGGCCCAAGCCGAGGGCGATGCCCTGATCGTATCCATTTTCGTCAACCCTGCTCAGTTCGGTCCCAGCGAAGACTACACGTGCTATCCCCGCAACTTCGAGCGAGACCTCGAGCTACTGCAGCCGCTCGCTCTCGAGGCCGTGTTTGCGCCGGCGGAAGCCGAGATGTATCCCGCCGGCTTCGGCACTCGAGTGGAACCGCCTCCACTGGCCGCGCAACTCGAAGGCGCCGCCCGCCCCAGACACTTTCGCGGTGTGGGCACGGTGGTCCTGAAGCTGTTAAACATCGTCAGTCCCCATCTAGCCTACTTCGGTCAGAAGGACTTCCAGCAGGCAGTCGTGATTCGCCTGATGACGGACGACTTCAACCTCGACACCCGGATCGTCGTGTGTCCAACGGTGCGCGAGAAGGACGGGCTGGCCTTGAGTTCGCGCAACGCCTATCTTGTGGCTGAGGATCGGTGCGCCGCGACTACGCTCTACCGCAGCTTGCGCTGCGCGCAGGGGCTGTATCAGTCCGGTGAGGCTCGCGCCAGCGTCTTGCTCAGGGCGATGCGAGCCGTTCTTGAAGGAGAGCTCCGGGCGAAGCCAGATTATGTCGCGCTCGTCAAGGCGAGCACGATGGAGTCCGTCGAATGCGTGGCACCAGGCACCTTGGTGCTGGTGGCAGCCCGCATCGGCTCAGCGCGGCTGATCGACAACCTGATCTTGGGCCCCGCGGGAGCGTCAGATGAGAAGTTGCTCGAGCTTGCTTGGGGGGAGAGCGCGCTAGAGCATGAGGTAGCCTAGATGGATACCGTAAGACCTCGGTCACATTCCTACCTGCCCCCAACTGCCTCCAGAACCTGGTGGATGTGGCCGTCCACTTTGACTCTTGGAAAAACGTGGGTAATCCTGCCGTCCGGCCCAATGATGTAAGTGCTGCGCACGATGCCCATGGACTTCTTGCCGTACATGTTTTTCTCTTGCCAGACCCCGTAGGCTTCCAAGACCTCATGCTCAGGGTCCGAGAGCAACGGAAAGTTCAGTTCGTACTTGTCGCGAAACTTCTGCAAGGCTTCGGGCGGATCCGCACTGACGCCGGCGACGCTGGTCTTCACCTTTCCCAGCTCTTTCAGCGCGTCCCGAAACTGGTTCGCCTCGCTCGTGCAGCCCGGCGTATCCGCCCTCGGATAAAAATAGAGGACCAGGTTCTGACCCCGAAACTCTTTCAGGCTTACTTTCTTCCCGGAATCGGAGAGCAACGAGAAATCCGGGGCTTCGTCACCCACATTCAGCATAAGTCCTCCATGACGATAAAATCCGTTTGCTGGCACCCGAGCGATGCCTCCCCGAGAGCCAGGCTGTCGCCAGCTCAGGAGCCGAGTTCCTTCTTCAGCACTTCCTGAACCACCTGGGCGTTCGCCTGTCCCCGCGTGGCCTTCATGACCTGGCCCACGAACCAACCTAGCGTAGCGGTCTTGCCGCTACGATACTGTTCCGCCTGCTTCGGATTGGCTGCCACGATCTCGCGGGTCACCGCGGCGATCTGATCGGCATCGCTGATCTGTGCGAGACCCTTCTCGGCGATCACTTCGCTCGCCTTCTGGCCCGTTTGCACCATCTCCTCGAGCACCTCTTTGGCGATCTTGCCCGTGATCGTGCCTCTTGAAATCAAGGCCACCAATTCGGCGAGGTGGGCCGCTGGAACCGGGCCGTAAGCGAACGACTTGTGATGTTTCTCCAGCAGAAAAATCAAATCATTCAGAGTCCAGTTCGCCGCCAGCTTCGGCTCGCCCGACAAGGTGGCAACCTCCTCGAAGTAGTCCGCCATCGTCCGCGAAGCTGCCAGCAACTGCGCGTCCTGCCGGGGCAGGCCGTATTGGGCCAGGAATCGATCCTCTTTCGCCTGCGGCAATTCGGGGAGCGACCGGCGCACTTCCTCGAGCCATTCCTGCGAGATCACCAGCGGCGGCAGGTCAGGCTCCGGGAAGTAGCGGTAGTCATGGGCGAATTCCTTCGTTCTCATGCCGTAGGTGCGCTGCTCGCGGCTGTCCCACAAGCGCGTCTCTTGCGTCACCTCTCCGCCGCCTTCCACCACCTCAATCTGACGATTGATCTCGTACGCCAAAGCTTTTTGGATAAAACGAAAGGAATTGACGTTCTTGACCTCGGTCTTGGTGCCTAATGTTTCCGCGCCGCGCGGGCGCACGCTCACGTTGGCATCGCAGCGCAGACTGCCTTCTTCCATGTTGCAGTCCGAGACTTCGAGGTACAGCATCACGGTCTTGAGCCGCGAGAGATAGGCGTAGGCCTCCTCCGGCGTGCGCAGATCGGGCTCACTCACGATCTCGATCAGCGGTACCCCGGAGCGGTTCAAGTCGATGTAAGACACGCGATCCGAGTCCGGGAAACCCTCGTGCAGCGATTTGCCCGCGTCCTCCTCCAGGTGAACCCGGGTGATCCCGATCCGCTTCCGGGTAGCGTCGAGCTCGATTTCGAGCCAGCCAGCCTCCGCCAGTGGCTGGTCATACTGGGAGATCTGATAGCCCTTGGGCAGGTCCGGATAGAAGTAGTTCTTGCGGGCGAAACGGGAGAACGGATTGATCCTGCAGTT
>DATDGR010000306.1:0-12700 GCA_036521995.1 Terriglobia bacterium
GGCTCCGAGTTCGAGGAGTACCGCGCCGAGTACGGCCAAACGGTGCTCTGCGGCTACGCGCGCGTGGGCGGATGGGCGGTGGGCGTGGTGGCCAACCAGAAGAAGCATATTCAAGTGACAGCCCATGGCAGCGGCGAGAAACGCATCCACTTTGGCGGCGTCATTTATACCGAGTCGGCGGAGAAGGCGGCGCGATTTATTCTTGACTGCAATCAGAATCGCATCCCGCTCGTCTTTCTGCACGACGTGAACGGCTTCATGGTGGGCAAAGAAGCGGAATGGAGCGGCATCATCCGCGCCGGAGCCAAGATGGTGAACGCGGTCTCCAACAGCGTGGTTCCGAAGATCGCGGTGATCTGCGGCGGCAGCTTCGGGGCCGGCCACTACGCGATGTGCGGCAAGGCCTACGATCCAAGGTTCATCTTTGCGTGGCCCACGGCGCGCTACGCGGTGATGAGCGGCGACTCGGCCGCCGGGACGCTGGTGGAGATCAAGATCAAACAGCTTGAACGTCAAGGCAAAAAGCTCAGCGAAGTGGAAAAAAAGGAGCTTTACGAATCCGTGCGCGCCACCTATGAGCAACAGACCGACCCGCGTTACGCGGCGGCACGGCTGTGGGTGGACGCGATCATCGACCCGGCGGAGACGCGCGAAGCGCTGATCTGGGCACTGGAAGCGGCAGGGCTGAATCCGGAGGTGAAGGAGTTCAAGACGGGAGTGCTGCAGACGTGAGGGAAGTCAACAGTCGAAAGTCGAAGGTCGAAAGTCGAAGGTTTGAGGTCTCATGCAGCGTTTCACGGAATTGCGAGTCTGGCAGGGGAGCCACGCTTTGGTGCTGGAGATTTATCGGCTCATAATCAGCTTTCCGAATGAGGAACGCCTTGGTCTGATCTCGCAGCTTCGCCGAGCCGCCGCGTCGGTCCAGCGGTCTTTCGACTTTCGACCTTTAACTTTCAACTTGTGAATTCAACCGCCAAGATTGTCGAATGCCCCCGCGACGCCTGGCAGGGATTGCCGAACATCATTCCCACTGAGGCGAAGGTCGCATACCTGCGCAAGCTGATCGAGGCCGGCTTCCGCCACCTCGACGCTGTGAGTTTTGTGGCGCCGAAGTATGTGCCCCAGATGGCCGACAGCGAGCGGGTGATGGAAGCGCTGTGCAGAGCGGGATTGCTCCCGACACAGCCTCACGGCCCGAACGGAATGCCCGAAGCGCCGAGCCACGAGATCATCGGCATTGTGGTCAACGAACCGGGGCTCGAACGCGCCCTCAGGACTCCGGGCGTCACGACGATCGGTTATCCGTACTCGGTGTCGGCAAATTTCCGGCGGGCCAACGCCAACATGTCCAAAGCGGAGTCGCAGGCGCTGGTGGAGAGGCTTCACAGGATGGTGGCGGCGCCGAACGCGCCCGTCCGCAACCTGGTGGTCTACGTTTCCATGGCTTTTGGCAACAACTACGACGAGCCTTGGGGGCCGGAGATTGTGATGGAGGCGGTGGAATGGCTGGCGCGGATCGGAGTGAAGCAAGTGTCGCTCGCCGACACCGTCGGGACCGCGTCACCCCAGGAGGTGGGCGATCTCTACAAAGCTGTTGCTGGAGTGACTGCGGGCTCGAATTCAGACTTCGAACTCGGAGTGCATCTTCATAGCCGCCCGGAGGGCGCGGCCGAGAAGATTCTGGCCGCCTGGGAAGCCGGCTGCCGCCGCTTTGACTCCGCTCTGACGGGTCTTGGCGGGTGTCCTTTCGCGGGAGACGATCTGGTGGGCAACATCCCGACGGAAATTGTGGTCAGCACGCTTTCGTTGAAGGGTGTGGGTACCGGGATCGAGCGGTGGGCGCTGCTTTCGGCGGTGAAGGCAACCAAGCAGATTCGGGAGAAGTACGCCCACGCATAAGGCTCGATCAATGAATATCGAGGGACATCCCAAGTCGACCGGGGCTCATAGATCGAATACCGGCGAAATTGCTGTGCGATGAAAGGCACGGTATGCCCTACGACACGCTAAGACTATCGAGCAGCGCAGGAATTGCAACTCTCACCTTCAACCGCCCCGAGAAGCGCAATGCCATCTCGCCCCAGATGATCGACGAATTGCTGGCGGCGCTCGACGAGATCGAGCACAGTGCGGCGGGGGTCGCGATCCTCACCGGGGCCGGCAAGGCATTTTGCTCCGGCATGGACCTGGAAGCGCTCAAGGCGCTGGCCCAGGAATCGGCCGAACCGGGATCGGCGGCGGCCGGACACTCAGCGCTCGAAAGCTCGCGCCGGATGGCCGTCATGTTCCGCCGGATTTACGATTTTCCCAAGCCGCTCATCGCCGCTGTCAACGGGCCGGCCATCGCCGGCGGTTGCGGCCTTGCCACCCTCTGCGACTTCACGCTGGCTGTGCCCGAAGCTAAGTTTGGCTACACGGAAGTCCGCATCGGCTTCGTTCCGGCCATCGTCTCCGTTTTCCTGATTCGCCAGATCGGCGAGAAGCAAGCGCGCGACCTGCTCCTGACGGGCCGGATCGTCGACGCCCAGGAAGCCTGGAGGCTGGGCTTGGTCAACGAGATTGTGCCCCCTGAAAGGCTGATGGAGCGGGCGCGGGAGCTGGCGGATCAGTTGCTCGCCAACAGCCCTACCAGCCTGGCCCACACGAAGCGAGTACTGAGCGCGTTGAGCAAGCCGGAAATCGACCGTGCCCTCGATCTGGCCGTCGAGGAAAACGCCCGGATCCGCTCCACGCCGGACTTCCGTGAGGGCCTGGCCGCGTTCCTCGAAAAACGCAGGGCCAACTGGCGCCGTGAATAGGGGCCGGCGATCTTCTTACTTTCCCGGCGCGGCGGCGGCCGAGCTGACCGGCGGCTTCATGATGGCGAGCGGAACGCGCGCGAAGGCCACCTGATCCGCCGCCGGGTCCAGCACGTTTACCTGCATCCAGTAACGGCCCGCCGGGAATTTCGCCAGAGGGATCTTCACGAGATACCGCACCAGGCCCGCCGAAGATTTCTGAGACTCGCCAGGGAAAGGTCCGGCCTCGGAGATCTTGGTCCCGCCTCGAAAGAAGACCAGCGCAACCGCGGACGGTGCTCCGGCTCCGGCGGGCGGCGAAACCGGCGCCGCGCCGCCGGACTTCCCTCCGCTCGGGGGCCCATAGGACTCGAGGTAGGCGTAGAGGCTCTGGTCGGTGCGAAACACCCGGGTGACACTGGGCAGCACGTTGGCGTTTCCCACTTGCAAGGGATGTAGGCTAGAGCCCTGCGGTGCTTTGCCCTTGCGGCCGTTCCCGGCTGGAGCGGGCGTCCCATGCTGAACCTGGTTCGAGACCACCACGGAGCTGACGGCCAGGCCCTGGCCTCCGACTGGCGGCAGGACCAGCGGCTCCTCAAAGGTGCCCATCTTGCCGCTCTCATTTTCGCGCACCACGGCCTTCAGCTTGTAGGACCCGGGCGGCAGCACGAAGCCGCCCTCGTAAAGGAAGTTGCTGGAGAGCACCTGCTGATAGTTGTCCGGATCGAGCTTCACCGGCAGCGTGTCGCGCAGTGCTGCCGCGACGTGGCCGGCGCTGTCGGTGGCCCGCCAGGCGAAATCGAACTCGGTCCGGTGGCTGCCGGACTTGCTGAGGAAGGAAATGACCGAGCCCGGAATCTTGGCCGCCAGCAGCACGTAGTACTGCTGGTCGCGCTCGAGAAAGTGGGCCGTCTCGATGGCCAAGGACAGATCGACAAAAGGCTCGTCAAGCTCCATGGCCTGCTCCAGTTGCAGATCCTTGTCTTCGGCCGTGAACTGCCGGAAATTCTTGGGGGCGTAATAGCCCGGACGCGCCTGGACTTTGACGCCCGGACGCGTGACCTCCACCCTGATGCGCCGGAAGCGCCCGTCCGACTTGCCGTTGGAGGGCGTATAGCCTAGCAGGTAGTAAGTCGTATTGTCCTTCTGGACGTCCGTGAAGGCCTGGCTGAAGTCGTTCATGTCGTAAAAGGTGCGCCCTCCGGTATCGGTGGCCAGCGAGGCCAGGGTCTCGCGTCCCCCCTCGAGTGACGACAACTGCGAGTAATAGGCCGAACCGGTGTAGGCGGCCGCGCCGCTAGCGCTCGCGCTCGAAGCGTCACCGCCCGGCGGCAGCCCTACCAGGCCGCGCGCATCGACGGTGTAGAAAGAGACGTTGGCGCGATTGGCGGCATCGGTGGTGGCGCGCAATTGCGCCTGATTCTCGATGCCGGTCTTCTCCAGGCCGCTCGAAAAGTGAATGACGGACTTGCGCCCCGGCACGCCGCGCAGCAGGTCAGCCAGCGATTCTAGGGCGGCGAGTTTCTCATCCGTATTGAAGATATTGAATTCGGTCTCGTCCGGCGTGAAGGCCTCGGACGTGTCCTCGGTAACGATCTCCTCGCCGGTGGCGCTGGTGCCGCCGGCCGCGCCGGTTTCACCCTGCGCGGCCAGCGAGGCCGACTCTCCGGTCCGGATACCCTTGATCGCCTTTTGGAGCTCGTCGCGGTCGTTGGTGAAATTCTGGACTACGCGTAGATCGGAGCTGTAGGTCGTGATGGCGACCAGATCGGCCGGCGTCAGTTGTTTTCGGACGAAATTCTCCGCCGACCTTACGGCGCGCAGCAGGTCATCCACCTGCATCGAGCTGAGATCGAAGAAAAGAACCAGCATGCGATGATCCTGAACCATCTTGTTCACCTGGGCGGGGCTCACCACCGTGGGCAGCTTGCCAAGGTCAATGATGGCCGGAGCGCCGCCTTCGCCCCCGGCGCTCGCGAGCTGGGCAATGTTTTCCAGGCTGAAGGATGTGATCTTTTGCTCCGCGCCGTCCTCGAGGACCCGAAAGTCGCCGGGCTTCAGATCGGTGACCGGCTGGCCCCGCTTGTCAGTCACGCGCACGTCCACGAGGACCACGTTGGTCTGCACGCGAAGCAGGAAGGTGTTCCCCTGCCGCGTGGCGGCGCCCGAAGCCGTCGCGGGTGGGGTGGTGGTTTGGGGCGTCTGCGCGGGGCTTGGGAAAGGCAGAAGGCAGTAGGCAATCAGCACAGGGCATAAGGCACAAAGCAGAAGCGTCCAACGCGGCCCCCGCCCACGTGGCGCTCCTGCCCGCGTGGTCTTGTTTCGCTTTGCTTTGACCATGCTCGTTCCCAACTGGGTGCCGTTTTGATTGCTTCGCCACACCGGCAGTCCCACCATCCCAATCACCTCTTAGAACCTCAGCCTGAACGAAAGAGTTACGGCTCGCATCGCACTTACAATGGTCACCCGGCCAAAGCTGGTGGAGTTTACCACCGTCCCGAGTCCGGTAAAGTTGGGTGTATTGAAGATGTTGTTGGCCGCGATCCTGAAGTCGCCGTTGATGCCGCGTTCGCGCGAAAACGTCATCAGGCGATCAAGCGACATGTTGAAGTTATACGTCGGCGGACCCGGAATGGTGTCCCGGCCGGCGTTGCCCAACTCGCCCGTGGGCGGCAGGGTAAAGGCCGACGTATTGAAGTACTCCAGGGTGTTGCGCTCCGACGAGGGCAGGCTCACCGGCAAGCCGGTGACGTCGCCCCGAAGGGAGTAATAGGCTCCGGTCCCCGCCGTCGAGCCCACGTTGCCGAGCACGCGGGCGGTGTTGGGGGTGCCGGTCTCGAGCGTGGCCACGCCGCTGAACTGCCAGTTTCCGAAGACGTGCTCCAGCGCACCACCGTGGTTCAAGAAGCGCTTACGGTCCCCGAACGGAAGCTCATAGTTGTAATTCAGCAGAAACTGGTGGCGGCGGTCAAAGGTGGAAAGACCGTACTCGGCGGCGAGATCCAGGTAATTCTGGGCCACAACGCTGCTCGACCCGCCCACGCTGCCGGCGTCGTCGAGCGCCTTGGAGTACGTGTAGCGGGCCCAGAATGAGGAACCGCGGTGGAACTGGCGCCGCAAGCTCACCTGCAAGGCGTTGTAATTCGACGAGGCTCCCGAGGTCTCGTAAGTGTACTCCAAGGCATCCGGCGTGTTGTTGGACCCGGACGGATTGGGACCGAGCAGCAGGTCCAAGTGCCGCCCCACGGTGCCGAGGTAACTCACATCCAGAATGAGGTTGCGGGCGAATTCGTCCTGCAGAGTGAAGTTCCAGGTCTGCGCGTAGGGCGTCAGATAGCCCGGGTCCACCGCGTAGCTGTTGGTGAGAACGTTCGAGCTCACTGCGGGAAAGCCGTTCTGCAAGGTGAGCACCTGGGCGGGCGAAGTCACCAGGGTGGATGACTGAGCGAAGGGCGGCTGGCTTACGAGGTTGGGCACCAGGCGCTGGTAAATCGACTCGTCGTAGAACATGCCGTAACCGGCCCGGATCACGAACTGGTGCTGCGTCCAGGGCCGGTAGGCGAGGCCCACGCGCGGTGCGAAGTGGGTGTCTTCACCGCGCAGCAGCGAGGGCGGCAGGCCGCCGGGGTTTAGGCCTGTGACCACGCTGGCCGACGAAAAACCGGGACCGAGCTCCAGGTCAGCAAGGTGGCCGTACTTCTCAGTAAAGGGCTCGAAGTACTCGTAGCGCACCCCGAAAAGAAAGGTGAATTTCGAGGTGGCCCGCCAGTCGTCCTGCACGAATCCCGCGCCATACCAGGCGCGCAGGTAGTTGGCGCTGGTTCCGTAGCGCACCGAGGTGGAATAGGGCAGGCCCAGCAGAAAATCGGCGAAGTCAAATCCGGTGCCGGCCACCGGCACGCCGGCGGTGGTGAAGTTGCTGGTGGTGAAACCGGTGAAAGTGAACGCTCCGCGCGCGTTGGGATCGGTATCGGTGTTCAGCTGCACGTGCCGCAGCTCGCCTCCGAAGCGGAGGTTGTGCTTGCCGCGATTCACCAGCATGGAATCTACGACGCGCGTGGTCTGGTTGCGGGTCAGACTCGGAATGGGCAGATTAAGCCCCCCAAAGTTCGTGAAGCTGATACCGGGTACGCCCCAGTTCAAGGGATCTTCGGAGATGCCGGTGATGCCGAGGGCGCCGGCCACGTTATCGGTGTTGGCGAACGGATTCGAAAGCAGCGTGCGCTGGCGGTTGAAATTGAGGAGGAAGGTGTTGACCGTTTGCGGCGTGAAAGTGTGCGACTCCGTCAGCGTAAAGTTCTGTCCCCGGACAGACGTGCTGCTATCGAGAGCCGGGTAACCGGAGACGCCGTCGGTGTTGGTGGAGTTGAGATAATACATCCCGCTCAGACTGTCCTTTTTCCCCAATTGGTGCCCGATGCGGGCCATCAGGCGTTGATTGGTTGAGGGAAGCGACTCCAGCAGGCGGAAGTTCTGCACCGTCCCAGGCAGGTTCGGCAGGGGGATGTATGGCAGCAGTCCCACGGAGGCCGAATTGAGCATCCCGGAGGGAATGGTGTTGTTGGGAAACGGCGTGCGCGGCCCCAAAGCGCCCGACTGCGGCTCATAAATCACCGGCGTCGCGCCCGCGAGCGGCCCCGAAGCGACAGCGGTCTCGGAAAAATCACCCAGGCGTTCGAGCGGGGTAGGCACGGTCGCATAACTGTTGAAAGGACTCTCGCTGTGCTGCAGGTTGTAGTTGACGAAGAAGTTTGTGTTGTCCTTGCTGCTGATGACGTGCGGGATGACCAACGGGCCGCCGATGGAAGCCCCGACCTGCTCGGTATAGGCAGGAATCCGCGGAGACGAGGCTACGTTTAGCGGGTAGGGACGAGCGTCAAAAACGGCGTTGGTGTAGCTTTCGGAGATATTTCCGCGCAATCGGTTGACGCGGGGGCGCCGCCCGCCGAGACCGGTAAAGAAGCCCACTGCGTCCTGGCCGCCGCCACCACCGAAACCGCCGCCTCCGCCCCGGCCGCCGCCCCCGCCACCGAACCCACCGCCGCCGCCGCCACCACCGCCTCCAAAGCCAGCAGCTCCTGGCGCACCTTGGCCGAAGTCTCCTCGGCCGCCAAAGCCACCGCCGCTGCCGCCGGGCGTCGAGGCTTGCACCGTGCTGCCCGTGAGCAAAAATGAATTCGCCGAACTCGCCTGGGCTCCACCGGCGTCAGGCGGTTCCTCTCCGGCCCCGCCCGCAGAGTTGTCGGCGCCATTCTCCGAGAAGCGTACCGTGGCCTGCTCGCCTCCCAGAGTATCGCCGCCACCACCAAATCCTGCCTCCGCGCCCGATGCGCCCTCGGCGCCCTGTGCTCCGCGAGCGGCGATTCGCTGGCGCATATCGGGCGGAAGCTGGCTCAGGTCCCCACGGCCATTTTGGCCGCGCTGGAAGCCGCTGGCGCCGGACGGCGCGGTGCCTTGAGCTGTCTCCGCCGGGGAAGCGAGCCTCAGCGCGACATTCACTTTCAAGGGTGGGCTGGCGGTGACCGGAATGGGCTCCCGAACATCCGTGTTGAAGCCGACCAGCGAAACCTCCAGCCGGTAGGTTCCGGCCGGAACTCCAGCGAGCGTGTAGTTGCCCGACTCGTCGCTCCAGGTCATTTTCCGGGCCCCTGTCTGCGCGTCAACCAGGACCACCGTGGCTCCGGGGACAGAAATGCCTCCAGGGCCGCGCAGGTGACCGGAAACCGAGCCGCCCGTCTCTGACTCAGCAGGCGAAGCTGGAGAGCCGGAGGCCGGCACCGGCGGCAAGGAAGTTTGCTGGGCTGGGGGGGGGTGGGCTGGACCCTCCGGTGGTGCGGTTGGGAGCTGCTGTCCCGAGGCTCCAACCGCCAGCAACAAGGCGAAAGACGCGGCGAGGACTACCGCTGGTGAGCAGATTCGAGGTTCGCCGACAGGCGCTCCGACGGCGGCTTGTACGTGAGCGCGAACACGCATGAGAAAATCCAATCCATTTCGGAAGTGTTCCCGCAGCCGCCCCCGCCTGCCGCGAACCCTGGATTCAAACCTCCGATAACGTATTCTTCCCGAGCCAGCAAGAGTTCCAAAAAACTGAGACGGTCGCGCGCTGATCCAGCTTTGCTAAGCGGTCCCCAGTCCTGACAAGGATGTTCCTTTGCGATTCTATCCTCATCGACTTTGACGAGGTTGGATCGCAGGGGGTTTCAGGTTAACCTGAGAGAAAGAGGGGCGTGTCGTGGGGATGGAGGACGTTATGAAGGTCTTGATCAGGTTCGTCTGTCTCATACTGGCTTTGGCATCCGTGGGAGTGCCGCTGGTTTCCCAGGAACCGCCGCCGGCTCAGAATGCCCAGCAAGCCCCGCCGTCCCGACGGTTCGGTCGTGGTGCCGGGCTTACGTTCGGAACGGTCCGTTCGGTGGGCGTGAATCAACTCACGGTTCTGAAGCAGGACGGCTCTACAGTCACGGTTCAGGTGAACAGCCAGACCATGTTTCGTGACCACGGCAAGCCGATCGAGCTCGAGGATCTCAAGCCCGGCGATCGCGTCGTCGTCAACGTCCAGGCTCCGGCGAACAGCCTCAGCGGATCAAGCGGATCGAGCGGAGCGGCTGAAAAGGCTGGCTCGGGTAACCCGGACGCTGCCGCAGCCGCCAATTCGAACCCAGGCCCGAGCGGCTCGGGCGGCCCATCCACCGTGACGGCAGCCGTGGTGCAGCGCGTCCCAGCCTCGGCGGCGGCCACGTTCGTAGGTGACCGCGCCTTTGGACGGATTACGGCCATCAGCGGGAATCAGTTGACGGTGCAGGGCCGGCAAGGTGAAAAAGTGATCGTGGTGTCGAAGGACACTGAGTTCAGCAAAGACGGTCAGCCGGCCACCTTGCAGGATTTCAAGGTCGGAGATCCGATTTTGGCGTCCGGCAAGGAGACGAACGGCCAGTTCATGGCCAATTTCGTGGTCTCCCGCGAGATGCGCCCAGGCGGGGGTGCCGGCTTCGGCGGGCAACGACCGGATAGCCCGGTCCAAGGCGGGCAAAAACAAGGAGGCGCCCCGCCGCCGAATCCATGAGTAAGATCCTCCCATGCTGTTAGCGCTTACGGGTCGGATGTAAGTGCCTTTTTCAAATCTGCCGGCACTTCGTGTACGACACCGCTAGAAATCGTTCTTTGCGACATAGATGAGCTCTCCTTTCGTCGGCTCCAGCGGCGCGAGGATCTCTTGCTGAGCAAGGATATTGGTCGTTCGGCCATGCGAGGTCCTGACCCTCAGGTTAACTCGACGCTTGATTATCCATTGCGGTCGTATGACGGCGGACTCGGAAACTGACCCACCTGGGGGTCAGCGGGCAAGCCCCGCAGCTTGACATCCAGAGGCTATTTTACGTATGTTAGATAGCTTGTTGGTACATGGTACCATAGGTTGGGGTTCACTCATCCGCCATCGAGGCGCCAGGGGTGCCAGAGGGCTTCGCTGGGTTCAGGAAGGCATGACGTTCAAAGCCGGAATGTATCAGATTAGAAAGGAACTTGGCCATTTACCCTTCCGGTCAATGAGGCCCAGAATCAGCCGCCCCTCCGCTGGGGTCAGCTTGAGAGGATACCATCGGCGGCGACGGCGGCCGGCAAGCCCAAAGGGGGAGCTACACGGGGCTCGAGGCAGGAAGGGAGCTTGGGCCGGAGAGAGGGGGGCGGGCAAGTGACAAATGACGAACAGACCTGGGGGGTGCCCTGGAATCAATTAGATAAGGAAACGGCTTTTGGACTTGCCGGTCAATGAGAAAGTGGCGTCGCCCTAGGCGGCTGAAACTCGCGGCGCTCTTGTGACACTATTGAGGCTGGCGTGTCGGAGGCGAAGGGGGAGGCGCGGCAGTGATCAATCTGAGTGAAGTCGGGGCTTTCGGCGCCGTCGATGCTGCGGGCAACCTCAGCGTCCGATTTGGTGTGTACCTTCCTGGCCTCCGAGGCAACGACGGATTCGAGGTGATCGTGCGGATCATCCATCGCGATGACCGCTTCGACCCCGCGATCCAGCCGCAGGATTCTCCTCTCACCTGGTCCAGCGGTAGCGCGCTCGACCTGTGGGCCGGAACCATTCCGATCCCGGCGTTGCCGAACACGCATTTCGGCCAGCAGGGCACTTACCTGTATCGCTATCAACTTTGGCGAACGCCGCCGGGCGGAAGCCGCCAGCTCGTGACGCGCTGGTTCACCGATCCGTTTGCGCGCGCCACCGATGTGGGAGAATTGTCCGCCGTCACCCTCACCAGCGCTCCCGTTCCATTCAACTGGACGGACTCGGCCTACAAGACTCCAGAGCTCGACGATCTGGTGGTCTACGAGCTGCAAGTGGAGGAGTTCAACGGCACCTTCGACGGTGTGGCCGATCGTCTGACTTATCTCCAGAGTCTGGGCGTGAACTGCCTGGAGCTCATGCCGGTGACGAGCGTGAAGCTCGATTTCGATTGGGGCTATGGCCCTCTGCATTACTTTGCTCCGAACGCCAGATTCGGCGGACCCTGCGGACTGAAGAAGCTCGTCGATACCTGCCACACCGCCGGGATGGCCGTCATTCTGGACGTGGTCTATCAGCACGTCGATCCGTCGTTTGCTTACAAGCTGGTTTATGATGACGTGAACGGCACGGCCGGAGCGCCGCTGGTGACGAGCCCGATGATCGGGGCCGACGGCCCCTTCGGACCCGAAGCCGATTTCTCGCAGGCCTTCACCGAGGAGTATTTCCTCACCTCGAACCAGATGTGGCTGGACGAATATCACGTGGACGGCTTCCGCTACGACGAAGTCACGGATCTCTACATCGGCCCCACCGATGATGCCTACGCTAAACTCGCCTACGACACTTACCAATACTCGCTCAACACCGCCCGGTTCCAGGAAGGGGCGGGCAGCTACAGCCGCATCATCCAGTGCGCGGAGGCGCTCTCCAAGGCGAAGGAGGTGCTGCAAAACACCTACACGAGCTGCGCCTGGCAGGACGATCTGTTGAACAAGGCCGAGGACATGATGACCTGGAACTATGTCGACGCCTATTTTGCCGATCTGCTCGATCCGTCCTTCAACGGCTACCCTGCCACCAAAACGGTCGACAACGCCGCGGGCCAACCGGTCGATATGCCGGTGGCGCCCTTCCAGTATCTCGAGACGCATGACCACAGCCAGTTGATCGTATTCGGTGGCACGCAGGGCGACGGGCTGATCCCGCCCGGCGACCGCAGCCGCTTCTACAAGCTGCAGCCGTTTGCCATCGCCCTTTACACGCTTCAGGGGGTTCCCATGCTCTGGCAAGGGCAGGAGTTTGCCGACAACTACAACCTTCCAAGCAACGGAGAGGCCCGGGTTGGGTTGCGCCGGGACACGCACTGGGAATATTTCTACGACGATTATGGCGTCCCGCTCGTGCGTCTCTACCGCCGGCTCGGTCTGCTGCGCCGTACGTATCGTGCCTTGCGCAGTCGCGAGACCTACTACTATTACCAGCAGTCCCTGCAAGGCAGCTCGATCATTGCCTACCACCGGCACGCCCCGGCCACCGCCACCGATCCCGAAGAGTACGTCATGGTCCTGCTGAACTTCTCCGATTCGCCCGGCACCATCAGCGTCCCATTTCCCAAGGCAGGTACGTGGCGGGAGATGATCGACGCGGACCTGCGCACGCTGACCCTCACGGTTGCGAATGATGGAGACCTTCAACTTCTCGCCGCCGTTCCCTCCAACTACGGCTGGGCTTTTGCCTGGTCGGGGTGACGGCCGGACCCGGTTCATGCATCCCCTTAGGGACTGTTAAGAAATAATGTTTACAAAATGAACCCTGCTGGCTATTCTGTTGCCAGTGCGAGATTATACGGCCATGGCGACGAAGGCGAGTCTTCCGGCGAGAGAGCGCTACTGGCTCCGGGTGCTGGGCACGTTGA
>DATDGR010000307.1:0-3817 GCA_036521995.1 Terriglobia bacterium
GATCGTTAACCGGTAATTCGTGGCTGGTGAGAGCACTGGTCGGCGACGCGCCGCGGGTGGTCCGTGAACGGTAAGTGAAGAGTGTCCAGAATCGGCGTGTCTACACACGTCCGGACCCTGGAGCCCACCCGTGATCGCCGACCTGGACACCCTCCTGATCGCACTTTACGTGGAACTGACCGACCGCATCATCCCCTCGCGCGGCGTGGTGCGCCGCGGGCCGGGCAAGCCGCCGGACGTCACCGATGCGGAGCTGGTGTGCCTGGCTGTGGCGCAGGTGCTGCTGCGCTACGACGGTGAACGGCACTGGCTGCGCGCCGCAGCCAGGCAGGTCGGGCACTTGTTCCCGCGGCTGCTGGGACAAAGCGAGTACAACGACCGGGTCAAGGCCGCCGCGCCGCTGATGGAGGCGGCGCTGCGATGGCTGGCTGAGGCGACGCCGGGCAGCGCGGAGATGCTGCGGCTGATGGATGCCACGCCTGTCCCGTGCGGTCAGTCCGCGGTCACCGCCAAGCGCTCTGACCTGTTCGGGTGGGCCGGCTACGGGTACTGCCCCAGCCACTCGCGCTGGTACTGGGGCAGCAAGCTCCTGCTCATCTGCACCTGCGACGGGACGATCACCGGGTTCGCCCTGGCTAACCCCAAGCTCTTCGGCGAACGCGAGCAAGCCCGCCAGATGCTGGACCGCCAGCCGGCCAACCGCCCGGCACCGGGCACCGTCATCGTGACCGATAAGGGGCTGTCCGGCGAGGATACCGAGGCCTTCTTCGCCAGCCCGGACCTCGGCCTGACCCTGGTCCGCCCGGCCCGCAAGGACGAGAAGGCGCCCCGCTACTTCCCGAACTGGCTGCGGCAGCGGGTAGAGGCAATCATCTGGACGCTGAAGAACCAGCTCGGCCTCGAACGCCACGGCGGACGCGTCCCCGCCGGCCTATGGGCCCGCATCCTCCAGCGGCTGCTGGCCCTCCACGCCTGCATCTGGCACAACTGGCAGATAGGAGCACCAGTCAAGCGCTCCCTGATCGCCTACGACCACTGAGCTGCCCATATTTACCGGTTAACGATCTAGGCCTCGGGTGACGCAGGTGGCTGAAGTGACAAGAACGAGGAACATGTCCAATTCCGAGGCCACTTGGCCCCCGGAATGGCCCTCGGGGATGTTCGATATGTTCGAATTCTTTCCCTGACTTGAGCCCCGTTACGGAATCGAACCGTAGACCTTCTCCTTACCATTCATGCTGGTTTTGTATGGCTGTGTCGTATCCAGTCGAATTACTGTAGGTCAGAGGGATTGCGGTGTCTGGCTGTGTCGCGCTGCATCTGGAATTGCCTGGAGGTGTTGTCACTTGGTTTGTCACTGGTTCCACGCGCTATGAGCACTGAAATGCGACGGGTTTGCAGACGGGAGGCTCCACGGTCTTGGTGCGGCTACGCGCGATTTCGGCGGCCAATACCTCGACCTGCGCGAGAAGAACTTCTGGATGCGCCTCCACGTCGAGTGTCCGCACCTCGATTGAGCATGACGCATTAACGACCGAGTGTGTGCGAGCCTCGGCCCCGTTATCCTTTGCATAGATCAGGAATCCCTGGGGCAAGCCGATTGCCGCGCAGTACGCCAGCATCTGATATGCATCGGCGTTTGGCATCGATGCGGGAGCCAGCGCCTTGTACTTGGCGTCGGCGACAGCCATGCACTCTCCGCCTATCCACCAGCTCAGGTCGGGGATGATTCGGATCCGCTTCTCGCTGTCCAGGTGACCTTGCCACTGTGATCGGATCTCGCCGCCGTAACGCTCCATCGACTCTCGCAACGCGATGGTGACGAAGTCCTCGAACACCTTGTTCATGTCGAACACGAATGCGTTGGCGGCAAGCTCACCTTTGGGCGCGTCGATCGAGGATGCGCGCAGGATCAATACTCCGAGCTGAACTGCGGGCCCGTAACGTTGGTTCAGTCGCGTAAGCGGCGGAACCTCAACCTCCCGAGGGCGGGCGACCGCGGAGACGTCGTCGAGCACTGCGCGGAGCTTCATGAGTCGTTGGCGAGCCAGTGTCGGGACCCGTGGGAGCCGCAGTAGCGCAAGCGCGGCCGACTTCAATATCTGGTTCTCCAGGATGTTCCCGGTGTATTCGTCGTACGCCACCTCGACAGGGAACGGGAGACTCGCGTTACGAGCGATCTGAGCCCCGAAGCGCAATCGTCCTCGGATCGTTGTCAGCTGCTCTTCAACTTGCACGTAGCCGCGCAGGACACCCTGCTCGATCGCGCGCAGCGCGTGCCACGAGAATCCGCTTGCTACGGCGTCCATCAGGTCGGGCTCGCGGCTGAAGTCAGCAGATTCGTCCTTCCAACCGTTCGGGTCCAGCGCATAGGCGAGGAGGAAGAACAGCTTCGGGACAGCAAGCTTCGGGCTCACTCGAAGCTCCCATCCGGGGCCGCTTGCGATGCCGATGCGCGAGTTACTCACGAGCATCCAGGTATCTGTGGCTGGATCGGCCAACACATCAACCAGGGACAGCGCCGCAAGCTGGGCTGCTTCTTCGTGCGAAAGCTGAACACTCCGGGTTGACCAGGCGTCCATGACGATCACGGCTGCGTATCCTGCTCCTCCGGCGCACCCTCGCTGGATGCGGCCGCCCGGCCGCTAAGTCGCGCTCTGAGCTTTGCGAGGCTGAACCGGCTGGGATCCCACCTGGTGCCGTAGTAGTACTCGCCGAGCAACGGCATGATCGCGTGCTGCCAGATCCGTTCAAGGTCGGGCCCGGCAGTCGCGTCGGTCATGAAGTAGGACGGGCCGATGGCGACCTCGTCGTCGGCAATCTCCTCGTTGAGGAGTGCCAGCAGTCGCGCGAACTCGTCACCATGGTGGTTTCGCTCAAGCCACTTCGCGAGCACCGAGCGCACCGGCTCCTCGACCGGCGTGAACTCGACGAAGTAAAAGCGCCGCCGGAGCGCTGCGTCGACTAGGGCGATCGACCGATCTGCGGTGTTCATGGTCGCGATCACGAACAGGTTGGGCGGCAATCTAAACGATTGCTCCGGCCAGTACTGCAGGCGGACCGCCTTCTGCCGGTACTCAAGCAGGAATAGAAGCTCCCCGAAGATCTTCGGGATGTTCCCGCGGTTGATCTCATCGACAATCAGCACATAGGGGCGTCGGGGATCGGCCGCCGCGGCCGATGCCATTTCGCGCAACGGTCCGTCGGTGCGCTGGTAGCGCACTCCGTAAGCATCGTCGTCCTCTACGGGCCGGAAACCGCCGACGAAGTCTTCGTAGCTGTAGGACGGGTGAAACTGCACAATCCGGAACTCGCCACCATCGCGGGTGATCTCCTCGGCGAGGGCGAGCGCCACAAACGTCTTGCCCGTTCCAGGTGGGCCGTAGAACACGACTTGGCGCTTCTCAAGCAGAAGATCGAGTGCCTCCTGCAGCCACTCGCGCGGGATAAAGACCCGATCCTCGATCTCAACACGTAGCGACGGAACATTCAGCCCAGAAACGAGTGCTTGCAGCGCTTCATCCTGTTCCGGACTGACTCTGAAGTTAGTCGCGTTTGGAAACTTAATTACCTCGAGGTCCTTGAGAACGGAGTGCTCACGGAGATCACTGCGTTTCAACGCTTCGGGTAGCACAGAATCGATGTGGAGCCTGACCCTGAGTTCGGGTTTTGGCAAGTATTACAGTTGCTGTTTCGCGGCCTGTGCCCGCATGGCAGCTCAGCGTGGTGCATGATTCATCGGGTGCGGTTACATATCGTCACCTCCCTTCGGTCGGCCTGCTTCAGGCGGCCAGTGCGGCGAGGCGAGTGCTGTAGT
>DATDGR010000308.1:0-3664 GCA_036521995.1 Terriglobia bacterium
CTCTTCAAACAGTTCCACCTTGGCTCTCCAATCCAACGGACTCCCCCTTCCGGGCTTAGGCCCGAATCAGGGTATCCGTTCGCTTTCCAAGGTGGGCCAAATTAGACCGCCGAAATGGGCCAGATCAGAGTACCGAAATCACAGGTCCGAGAGGTCGAGAGCGAAGGCCCGATCGGCGATTTGGCTTCTGTCAGAATCAACTACAACCGTTAAGGGTTGGGAGACCCTCGACCGGGGGGCACGCCGCCGGTCGCTGCCTTGAGGATGGGCCATGCTTAGCCTCCTTCGTCCCCTATTCGGGACTGTTACCGGAGAGTACACCAAGCTGAGCGTGCCAGCAAGTTCTTTTGCTGGAGCTTCGGAGTGGAAGAGGATCTGGAAACTCACGGCTGTCCGGTACTCGAAGACAGCGTTGTAGTTCACCCGTAAGCACTTAGGAGTAAGGAGGGCGCTAGTACGCTATGTGAAAATCACCCTCGCCAACTCAGTTTTCGAAGGCGCTTTAGAAGAAATTCTTGCCCAAAAATAATTTACTTGACATTTAATAACGTTGACAGTATAAACTCAATCCAGCAATGCAGCATCGGTTCCGGCGATGAGGTTCCGGTAGTCCGGCTGGCCGCTTTCAGACTGGAATGGCACCTCCCCCCATTCCAATCCCCCCCGAGCGGCCGGTAAGGGACCGTGAAGGCTCACGTCGGGACCACAGGGCGCGGCCGGAATCTTCGGCCGCGCCCCCTCCCCAATGCACTTCTCTAATGCCGGTCCCGAACCCTCCATCGTCTGCGAAGAGGCGCCTGACGCCACTGACTCAGTCTTTGAGATGCTGGCTGGGGTCCATCTCTCGTTCCTCCATTTTCCTCTTGAAGCCGATTCGGCAGTGTGGTAGCCTCACCTTAGGTTGAGGCAACGCTAATTTCAGGAGGTGATCCACCCGTGAGCACCCCGGCCGGGGCCATCCGGATGCAGTTGATGGCCAGCAACCCTGAGTACCAGAAACTTTCTCAGCAACACGCCCACTACGCTGCTCTGCTTGATCAACTCTCTTCAAGACGGTACCTGTCCGAGCAAGAACAATTGGAAGAAACCCGGATCAAGAAGATGAAGCTTCGGCTCAAGGACGAGATGGAGACGCTCGTTCACAAGAGAGGCTCGGCCTAGTTCGGGCGGGCGGTGATTCGTCGTGGGCAGGGGCGCGAACGACGCCCGCTTCCTGCCGAGGTAGCGCCGGCTGATCACGACGAGAAGGCCGCCCATGGTCAAAGAAGGATACTGGTACGGACTGCCGCTCGCTTTGATCGCCTCTGGGGCGCTCCTCCTTGGGCTCTATGGGGCGGCCGCGCTCTTCTTGATTCTTGCCCTGTTCGTCCTAAATTTCTTTCGCGATCCTGAACGCGCTTTGCCCGCCGACCCGGCTGCCATTGTCTCGCCGGCCGACGGGCGCGTGGTCCAGATAACCGGCGAGACGTTCTCAGGCCGGCCCATGCTGCGGATCAGCATCTTCATGTCTCCCCTAGACGTGCACGTAAACCGCTCACCCGCCACCGGCACCCTGCGCGAAGTGGCGTACCATAAGGGCCGCTTTCACGTAGCGAGCCAGGAGCGTGCCTCGGTGGACAACGAGCAGAACGTCTTCACACTCGACACTTCGGCCGGGCCCATCGTGGTGAAGCAAATCGCTGGCCTCGTCGCTCGGCGTATCGTATTCTGGAAACGGACCGGCGACAGGCTGGAACGTGGCGAGCGCGTGGGGCTGATCAAGTTTGGCTCGCGCGTCGACGTCCTGCTTGACCCGGCGATCGAGCTGTGTGTGAAGACGGGCGACCGCGTGCGGGCGGGGACGACAATTCTCGCCTTGGCACAGTGACCTACAACACTGGGTTGAGTTGCGGGCCGGCGCGAAGCCGAGCGTATGGTGCGTTCTGCTTGCCGCCGAACTTCACCACGGGGTTGTAGGCGAAGGACGCACCGTGGATGATTACGCAACCACTCCCGAGCCGAGACGGAAAGGCCGGCTGCATGGCGGCCTCTACATCCTGCCGAGCCTGTTTACGGTGGGAACGCTCGTCTGCGGGTACCTGGCAATTCTGGAGACCCTGAAAGGCACCACGGCCATGATGGCTGGCGGTGCCGCTGCCGATCTGAGCCGGCTTGCCTTTGATAACGCCGCCAAAGCCGTAGGATGGGCCTTTGTTTTCGATGGCTTCGATGGCCGCATCGCACGCCTCACCAACTCCACTTCCGACTTCGGCCGCGAGTTTGACTCTTTGGCAGACGTGATTGCTTTCGGCGTGGCCCCCGCGCTGCTAGCCTTTGCCTGGGGCGTCAGGCCGGTGGAAGAAGTGGTGGGACCGCTGTGGAGCGAGCACCTCAGATACGGCGGCTGGATCATCACCTTCGCCTTCGTCATCTGCGGCGCAGCGCGCTTGGCCCGCTTCAACATCCAGAGTACGCGCTCGGCAGTGGACCGCCGTCATTTCGTGGGCCTGCCGATTCCTGCCGCCGCCGGGGTGATTGCAGCCATCGTTCACTGCCGCAAGTACGCCATTCACGATTGGAACTACGGCATGGCCTGGCTAGTGCTGGTGGCCATCCTGAGCTTCCTGATGGTCAGCCGCATCCGTTATGCCAGCTTCAAGACGCTCGACCTGCGCCGCCGTCGTCCTTACGCCGCCGTGATTCTCATTGGGCTCATCATCTACCTCGTTTACGCCTATTCCGAGTACGTTCTGCTGTTGGTAACCGTCGGTTACATGTTGAGCGGACCCACGGCTCGCCTGCTCAACCGCCGCCGGCCCTCTCCGCCTTCTCCCCAAGAGGTTCACGCCCAATGACGCTCGAAGCAGCCGGAAGCGCCAGAGGTACGAAGAATGAAGGCTATTGTGTGGGAGTGGTGGGGGCATCTTCGCTCCTGGGCAAGGAATTGGTTGCCGTCCTCAAGGAGCGGGAATTTCCCGTGTCACGCCTGCTGGAGATCGAAGCCGGCCTGGATGCTGCGCTTGAGCCCGAGTTGCCCATCATCGACCTGGACAAGGCCGAACCCGTTGGTTCCTCCCGGCCGTTCAATCCCGAAGTTCGTGGCGACGAGCTTGACATCGCCTTTGTCGCGGTCCGACCGGACCCGCTACCGGCGTTTTTCAGGCCCCAATCTTCCCGGCCGCCGTTGATCATCGATCTCGACAGAAGTCTTGCAGCACTTGGCCAGGCGGTGCCGCGCATCGCTCGGCTCGATCAGGAGGCTCTGAGTTCGGGCGGGCTGTCGGGGGAGCCCACGTCCGCCATGGTCGCCTCCGCCCACCCAGCCACCATTGTGCTCAGCTCGCTCCTCCTGCGTTTGGCGTCACAGGTCGAGATCACAACCGCGGTGGCTCAAATCTTCAGCCCCGCTTCGCAGCTGGGCGTGCGCGCCATCGACGAACTGCAGCGGCAGACCGTGAATCTGCTCAGCTTTCAGAAGATTCCGCGCGCCATCTTCGGGTTCCAGCTTGCCTTCAACCTGTTGCCCCGGCTAACCGGTTCGGGATCGGAGGGGCTGAGCTGCCTCGAAAACCGTTTGCGAGGTGAGCTTGAGAAATACTTGGCAGGACGAGTCCCTCTGCCTGCTTTAAAGCTCTTTCAAGCTCCCGTGTTTTACTCGCTGGCCGCGTCGCTTTACGTGGAGACT
>DATDGR010000309.1:0-11673 GCA_036521995.1 Terriglobia bacterium
AATAACGTCCTGCTGGTGGACGCTGACCTGAAGACGGCGAAGGTGCCGCCGGAGCGGCAATTGGCTACCTACGAGGAGATCGAGGAACGCCTGAGCGTTTTGCCTGGCGTGACTTCGGTCGGCCGATCGTACGTCACTCCAATTAGCGGATCCCCGTTCGTGAGTAACGGCATCCGCACCGATTGGTCGAATCCGTTGCCGTTGAGGGGTAGTGAAGATCTGCACGATGCTAACGCCTGGGTCTACCTGAATTACGTTTCGCCGGGCTACATCCCAACGCTCCAAATGTTGTTACTGGCCGGCCGCAATTTCACCGGCGCTGATATGCGAAGTTCGCAAGGCATTGCTATCGTCAACCAGACCTTTGCGCGCCGGTTCTTTCCGAATTTGAATCCTATCGGCAAGAGTTATTTAGAGGGCGTACCTCTACCAGGCTTTCCCACTCGGCGAGTCGAGGTTGTGGGGCTGATCGAGGATTTCAAGTACGAGTCGTTGCGCGAACAGGCCCATGCTACGGCTTTCTTGCCCATCAGCCAGCTGCCCCCAGCGTTTCCTCCAGACACGGAATCATTCGAGTTGCGGACAGCGATACCGCCCTCGGTCCTGATCGTGCCCGTTCGGGCTGCCGTCGCCGCGGTGAGTGGTGAAATTCCACTCGAGTTTCACACGCTGACCGACCAAGTGAACGATTCATTGGTTAAGGAGCGCCTATTGGCGTTGTTGTCTGGCTTCTTTGGCGCCCTCGCGCTCCTGCTGGCAATGATCGGCCTTTACGGAACCTTCAGCTATTTAGTGACCCAGCGGCAGACTGAGTTCGGAGTGCGTATGGCGCTGGGAGCTCAGAGCGATTCGATCCTGCTTCTCGTGATGCGTGACCTGGCGGCGGTACTGGCGGGTGGTCTGGTGCTCGGAGTATGTATTTCACTGGCAGCGACACGGGTTCTGCAGCAAATGCTGTTCGGACTCGGCCCGCGCGACGCAGTAACGATGATTGCCGCTGCAGGCGTACTCTCGGCAGTTGCTCTTGTCGCGGGATACCTGCCCGCGCGACGTGCGACAAAGGTCGATCCCATGGCGGCGCTGAGATGCGAGTAGCGGTCCGCAAGAACAGGCGTCGGCACGCCCAAAAAACGCCCGCCCCCTCCTTAGCGAATCCGGTAAAATCGAATCCGAAGATCGCGGCAGGCGTAACCGGTGCGAGCCGGCGGCAGGCCTCGAGGCCTGGACGGACAGAGGAGTCTGGAAGATGGAAACCACCCTTGTGGAGCAGGGTCTAAGGCCGGCGAAACTCTGGATCGACGGCAAGGCGGCCGACGGCGTCTCCGGCGAGACGATCGACGTCATCAATCCGGCCACTGGCGAAGTGCTTGCAACCGTGCCGCGCGGCGAGGCCGAAGACGTGGACCGGGCCGTCCGGGCCGCCCGCCGTGCCTTCGAAAGTGCGCCTTGGCGCGAGATGAATCCCTCCGCGCGCTCCAAGATGCTATGGCGCATCGGCGAGTTGATCGAGAAGAACATGGATGAGCTCGCCCGCCTCGAATCGCTGAATGCAGGTAAGCCCTTCAAGAGCGCGAGAAACGGCGACATGAAGCCTGCGGCGGACATCTTCTACTACTACGCCGGGTGGGTGCGCGCCCTGCATAGCGAAGTAATCCCGGTGGACGGTCCCTTTCTCAACTATACCTTGCGCGAGCCGGTGGGGGTGGTAGGCATGATCACCGCCTGGAACTATCCCATGCTGCTCGCTGCCTGGAAGGTGGCGCCGGCGCTTGCGACCGGTTGCACGTGCGTGATCAAACCGTCGGAGATGACTCCGATCACTACGCTGAGGCTAGCCGAGATCTGTCAGGAGGCCGGCGTTCTGGACGGAGTGGTCAATGTGGTCACAGGCTACGGTCCTGAGGCCGGCGAGGCGCTCGGACGCCACATGGACGTGGACAAGATCGCCTTCACAGGCAGTATCCGCAGCGCGCGCGCCCTGCTGAAGGCATCGGGCGAGAGCAACTTGAAGCGGCTCTCGCTCGAGCTCGGCGGCAAGTCACCTAACATTATTTTTTCTGACGCCGACCTCGACGCCGCCCTGCCTGCCGCTTTCTGGGCCATTTATGCCAACAAGGGCGAGGTCTGCTCAGCGGGCAGCCGCCTGCTGTTGCACGAGGATGTTCATGACCAGTTCGTCGAGCGGCTGGTGGAGAAGGCCCGCAAAATGCGCGTGGGCGATCCGCTCGATCCCAAAACCGAGATGGGGGCGCAGATCTCCGAGACTCAGCTTGATCGCATTTTGGGCTACGTGAAGTCCGGCCAGGACGAGGGCGCGAAACTACTCTGCGGCGGCGAGCGTGACACTGAGGGCGAGAAGGCCAAAGGTTACTTCATGAAGCCGACGGTCTTCAGCCACGTGCAAGCAGAAATGAGGATCGCCCAGGAGGAGATCTTCGGACCGGTCCTGTCCGTGATGAAGTTCAAGGACGAAGAAGAGGCGATCGCCATCTCAAATGGCACCATTTACGGCCTGGTATCGGCTGTGTGGACCCGCGACGTTCAACGGGCGCACCGGCTCGCGCGGCAGATCAAGGCCGGCGTGGTCTGGATCAACACCTACAACGGCTTCGATAGCGCCGCACCCTTCGGCGGCTACAAGCAAAGCGGGTTCGGCCGCGAAATGGGCATGCACGCGCTAGAGTCTTATACGCAGGTGAAGTCGGTATGGGTGGCGTTGTAAGTAGTGAGCAAATCGGAAGCTGCAGCTTCACCGGTTCCTTGAAGAAATGTAGTTCAGACTGGCGCAACAGTTTCCGGATTTCGCAGAGGAGCTGGTACGCCTGCTGAAAGAAGCAAGCGAGGACGAATTGGCTGACACTGTGCCCAGTTCAGCTGTTGTGGAGCACTGCACATGTGGTGAAGACTTCTGCGCCACAATGTACACCGTGCGCCCGCCTCCCGACCCCTGGGGTCGGAACCACCGGAACGTTTCGCTCCATCCGAAAGTCGGGTACCTGATACTCGATATGCTCGATCAGGAGATTACCGGAATCGAAGCCTTGTTCCGAAACGAAATCCGGGAGCGGTTGTTGACGTTGCTGCCGTAGATCGGCGGTATCTTCCGCCTACCGAGTGGTAGAGGGGACGAAACAAGCCCCCAGCCCGGGTAGGAGCTGACCGCAGAAAGCGCGGCCGCTCAAGCGCGGGTCTATGGAACTTAGAGCCGTCGAAACCCTTCTCACCGAGCACAAGATCACCAAGATCAAAGTCGGTGGCTTTGACATCGACGGCATTCTGCGCGGCAAATACATCAGCCGCGAGAAATTCGATTCCGCCGCCGAGAAAGGCCTCGGCTTTTGCGATGTGATCTTCGGCTGGGATTCGTCCGATGTCCTTTACGACAACGTCAGCGTCACCGGCTGGCACACCGGCTACCCCGACGCCGTTGCGCGTATTGATCTTTCCAGCTTCCGCTTGATCCCCTGGGAGCCCGGCACTGCCTTTTTCCTGATCAACTACTTTGATGAACAGGGGCGGCCACTGTCGATTTCACCTCGCGAGGTGCTCCGCCGCGTAGTCGAGAGGGCACACAAGATGGGCTTTGATCCTCAGGTGGCCACGGAGTTCGAGTTCTTTCTCTTCCGCGAGGACTCGCATTCGATTCGCGCCAAGCACTATCGCGACCTCACTCCCCTGTCGCCCGGCATGTTCGGTTACAGCGTGATGCGAACCGGCGTCCATTGGGAGCTTGCCCACGCCATTCTCGACTCCATGCACGACTTTGGGATCGAACTCGAGGGTTTCCACACCGAGACGGGTCCTGGCGTCTACGAGACCGCCATCCGCCACGACCATGGGCTGGCGGCGGCGGACAAAGCGGCTCTGTTCAAAAGCGGCCTCAAACAGGTAGCGGCGCGGCACGGTCTCATCGCCACCTTCATGGCCAAGTGGAACGCTGATTTGCCTGGCGCGAGCGGCCATCTGCACGAAAGCTTGTGGGATCACGATCACGCTGAAAATCTGTTTTACGATACGAAAGCGCCGAAGGGCATCTCGGACCTCATGAGGCACTACGTGGCTGGGCAGTTGAACCTGATGCCGGAGCTTACCGCCTTCGCCTGCCCCACGGTCAATTCCTACAAGCGGCTCGTGCCGGGAGTGTGGGCTCCGACGAACGCCACCTGGGGCATCGACAATCGTACGGTCGCGTTGCGGGTGGTTCTGGGTCCGTCGCCGCAGGCCGTCCGCGTGGAATACCGGCTGAGCGGAGCCGATATCAATCCCTATCTCGCCATCGCGGCCAGCCTGGCGGCAGGACTCTACGGCATTGAGCATCGCCTCGAGCCGCCTGAACCGGTGAGCGGTAACGCTTATGAGGTGAATGCGCCCCAACTTCCTCGGTCGCTCGACGAGGCGACGCAGTTGCTGGACCATAGTGCGGTTGCAGGAGAGCTTTTGGGCGAGGAATTCGTAGACCACTACCTGCGCACGCGCCAGTGGGAGGAGCGGCAGCATCGGCGGGCGGTCACGAATTGGGAGCTTGAGCGATACTTTGAAATCATCTGAAGCCTGAGCCGCCGGCCGCTATTATGCGACCGCGCCGAGCCCCAACTCCATGAGCGAATCACTGGCGTTCATCGTCAAGTTCTGTCTCGTCGCGCTGAGCTCTGTCTTTTTCCTGGTCGATCCCTTCGCTGTCATTCCGGCCTTCCTTTCCATGACCCCGGACGACACACCCGCCGACCGGCAACGGACGGCGCGCCGCGCGGCTTTAACGTGCTTCATCGTGCTGGCGGTCTTTGCGGCGGCCGGCGGGCTGATCTTCAAGGTTTTCGGCATCACGCTGGCGGCCTTCAAGATTGCCGGCGGCGTGATCCTGATCATGATTGGTCTGGAGATGCTTCAGGCCCGTAAGTCCGGCACCAAGCAGTCTCCCGAGGAAGCGGCGGAGGGCGCCGCTCGCGAAGCCGTCGGAGTGATTCCCCTTGGAATTCCAATGCTGGCAGGGCCCGGTGCTATTTCGACCGTGATGATCCTCACCGGAGACTCACGTCACTGGTGGCAATTCGGTGTTATCTTTGCGGTGATCGCTCTAACTTCGCTGATTTCGTACTGGATCCTGGCGGCCGCTGACCGCGTGGGCAGGTACCTGGGCGAGACCGGTATTCGGATCCTGACGCGTCTGATGGGCCTCCTGCTGACGGCGGTGGCGGTGCAGTTCATCATCAATGGCCTTACGGACCTCGGGATGATTAGAGTACCTGGGAACGGGCGGTGATTTCTTAGGTCAGAGCGCACAGCTTGCGGACTCGCTCGGCGAACACGCAGCGTCAGAAAGGTATGGCCTCAAGACTCGCGTATGGTCTCATCATGGTCTTTTCCCAACCGAATCCTTTTCGGCGCCGGAGCCATCACCCGTTTGCCGGAGGTCGTCGGACTGCTCGGCATGCTCAGGCCTCTGGTCGTTACCGATCCGGGTGTGGCCGGGTGCGGTCTGATCGAGACGGTCACTCATCCCCTCCGAGAGGCGGGTCTCAACTGGGAGGTCTTTGACAGCGTCGAAGGCAATCCCACCGAAGTGAGTGTCTATCCAGGACTCGATATCTACCGGGCGCGCCACTGCGACGGCATTCTGGCGCTGGGCGGCGGGAGCGCTCTGGACGCGGCCAAGGCGATCCGGCTGGCCGTCACGCACGATGGTCCGCTCGAAGCCTACGACGACTTGCGAGACGGCAGCGCCAAGATCAGCTCGAACTTGCCGGTCATGGTCGCCATCCCCACCACGGCCGGGACGGGCAGCGAAGTGGGACGCAGCGCCGTAATCACACTCAAAGCCACCGGGCGCAAGACGGTGATTTTCAGCCCTCACTTGATTCCTTCTGTAGCCATCGCCGATCCCGAGCTCACCTCCGGTCTTCCGCCGCACCTCACGGCAGCCACCGGCATGGACGCGATGGCGCATAACCTGGAGGCGTATCTGGCCATCGGCTATCATCCCATGTGCGACGCCATCGGGCTTAAAGGCGTCGAGTTGGTCCACAAACATCTGCCCACCGCGGTCCATGACGGGAAGAACCTCGACGCCCGCACCGGCATGATGGCGGCGGCGATCATGGGTGCGGTGGCTTTTCAGAAGGGTTTGGGAACGGTTCATTCCCTGGCTCACCCGCTTTCCACCGTGGCCGGCATGCATCACGGCCTCACGAATGCCATTCTGCTGCCGCACGTGATGCGGTTTAATCTGCCCGCCGCCCAACAGCGAATGGCCGACCTTGCCGCCGCACTCGGGGTGGACACGCGCGGCATGACGACGGAGGCCGCCGGTGAGGCCGCGATCGCCACCATCGAAAGGCTTAACGCCGACATCGGCATTCCGCCGCGTCTCCGCGATGCCGGGGTGCGCGAGGAGATGATCCCCGTCATGGTCCCGCTCGCCATGGAGGACGGCTGCCGCCTGCTGAATCCGCGCGCGACCTCGCGCCAGGACATGGAGATGCTTTATCGCACCGCCTTTTAACGGGCCACGACGCACCGCCCATCCGGGACTGGAGAGCCTCGAACTGCGAAACCCTGAGCTCCGCACTGACCAACTCCGAAGCGATGAGCACGATCTTGCGCATCTCGGCTACGCGCAAGAACTCTTCCGCACCATGGGAGGGTTCTCGAACTTCGCCATCTCCTTTTCCATCATCTCGATCCTCACCGGCGCTGTGACTCTTTACGACTACGGCTTGTCGATGGGCGGTCCGGCGGAGATGTCGCTGGGCTGGCCGCTGGTAGCCGTGTTTTCGCTCGCGGTGGCGGCCAGCATGGGCGAAATTGCGTCCGCGCTTCCGACTTCCGGCGGGATGTACCACTGGGCGACTATCCTCGGCGGCCCGGGCTGGGGCTGGTTCACGGCCTGGTTCAATATTCTCGGCCTCATCGCCACCATCGCCGGCATCGATTACGGCTGCGCACAATTCCTGATGCCGCTGCTCGGACTTCCTTCCAGCACCGCGGTGCTGCTGGCGGTTTACGCCGTGGTACTGGCCTCGCACGGCCTCATCAATCACTACGGCATTCGACTCGTCGCCCGCCTGAACGACGCCAGCGTCACCGTGCATATCGTGGGTGTGGTGGCCATTGTAGGCGCCTTGCTGCTATTCGCCCCGAAGCAGCCGTTCTCCTTCTTCTTTCGCGCCGTCAATAGCAGCGGAGTGCGTTTTTATGGCTGGGCCTTTCTCCTCGGACTTCTGCAGGCCCAGTGGACGTTCACCGGTTACGACGGCTCCTGCCACGTCTCCGAAGAGACCGTTGATCCGCGCCGCCGGGTTCCCTGGGGCATGGTCAACGCCATCGTGATCTCGGCGGTGGCGGGCTACCTGCTGCTGGCTGCGCTGACGCTGTCGGTCAAAAGCCTGCCCGCCGCCCTCGGCGCCACGGATGCCGCCGGAAACAAAGTCCCGGCGGTGATCGCCATCCTCGAGCAGTCGCTGGGTCACTCCGCTGGAGCTGCCGTGTCACTGCTGGCCGTGATGGCCATGTGGTTCTGCGGCCTCGCTACCGTGACCTCGAATTCGCGCACGGTCTACGCTTTTGCCCGCGACGGCGGCTTGCCGTTCTCGACGCTCTGGAAGCGCGTGAGCCCCCAGCACCGGACGCCTGGGGCCGCCATCTGGCTATCGGTGATCGCCGCGTTTGCCGTCGCCCTTTACAGCGGGGCCTATCCCGTGGTGACCTCGATCAGCACCATCGGCCTCTACCTGTCTTACATCCTTCCGGTCTATCTCGGGGTGCGGGCGCGCCGAGCAGGGCGATGGCGGGAGCGCGGACCCTGGCACCTCGGGCGCTACAGCGGCGCGGTGAATCTGGCGGCCCTGGCCTGGACCGTCTTCATCTGCGTCATGCTCGTGATGCCGCCGAACCAACTGGCGGGCGAGACGATGCTCGGGGTCACCGCTAGCCTAGCGATCTGGTACTTCGCCGGAGAACGGCGCCGCTTCCAGGTGGCCTCCTCCGGCAAGCTTCTTCACTAGCGAGGGGAGTGTTCGACCTCGAGCTGGCCGGCGAGGCCAAAGCCGGACGTTGTTAAGTGGTTTTAGTTTCAATAAGATCGTGGCAGAAACAGCTTAAGTGCTTTGTTATCATAGACATCGTGGCATGTGCCGAAGTGTTTTTTTAAGTTGTTTAGTTTCAACGATATCGTGGGATGTATTTTTTCCTTTTTTCTTGTTTTTCTCTCACGGCCCCCCACAAACCGTCAGGCGGTTGATAACGGCGTCGCGGCCTCGACCTTGTCGCTGACGGAGCGGTAGGACAGTCCATCCTTATCCATAATCACTTCCAAGACCGTCGGTGGTACGATCTCGCCCTGGATCAGCGCTTCCGAAAGCGGGTCTTCGACGTGCTTCTGCAACGCCCGGCGCAACGGGCGGGCGCCGTAAGAGCGGTCGGTGCAGGTCTTTTCCACAATCCAGCGCGCCGCCTCGGGGGAAAGAGTAATTGAGAGGTTTTTGTGCGCCAGATTCTGGTTCATGATACCCACCAGCAGATCAACGATCTGCAGAAGGTCGGCGTCGGTCAGGGCATTGAAGACGATGACTTCGTCGAGCCGGTTGAGGAACTCCGGATTGAAGAGGTGCCGCACCTCGCTCATCACCAGGTCCTCGATCTTCTTGTCACTGGCCGCGTCGCTGGCCGACTTGAAGCCCAGGTTGGCCCGGCGCTCGATATAGCGCGCGCCGATGTTCGAGGTCATGATGATGATGGTGTTCTTGAAGTCCACCGTGTTGCCAAGCCCGTCGGTGAGCTGGCCGTCTTCGAACACCTGCAGCAGGATGTTGAACAGGTCCGGGTGCGCCTTTTCGATCTCGTCGAGCAAGATAACTGAATAAGGCGACCGCCGCACGCGCTCCGTCAACTGCCCGCCTTCTTCGTAACCCACATAGCCCGGCGGTGAGCCGATCAGCTTCGAGACGGCGTGCTTCTCCATGAACTCCGACATGTCGAAGCGGATCAGGGCACGCTCGCTGCCGAAGAGGAAAGCCGCCAGCGTCCGCGCCACCTCCGTCTTGCCCACGCCCGTCGGCCCCAGGAAAAGGAATGAGCCCACCGGCCGCCCGGGCGCCTTCAGGCCGGCTCGCGACCGGCGGATGGCGCGCGCCAGCGCCGAAATGGCCGGTTCCTGGCTTACCACGCGCTTGTGCAGCTCCTCCTCGATGCGAAGAAGCTTGGACATCTCTTCCTCTTTGATGGAGGTGACCGGAACGCCCGTCCAGCGCGCCACCACTTCCTCAATGTCATCGCGGGTGACGGCGCCCATGGCCGTCTCGTCGACGTGATACTTGTCCCGCAGCAGGCGCAGGTGGCTGAGCTCCTTGCGCTCCTCCTCGGAGTAGAAGCGGGCCTTCTCGAATTCGTGGCTCTGGATCGCGTTTTCCATGCGGTGCTGCACGAACTTGACGCGCTTCTGCACGTCGATCATCTCTTCGGGCAGCGAGCTCTGGCGCAGCTTGACGCGCGCCCCGGCCTCGTCGATCAGGTCCACCGCCTTATCGGGGAGGAAGCGGTCCGGGATGTAACGGTTGGAGTGCTGAACGGCAACATTCAAGGCCTCATCCGTGTAGTTCACGGCGTGGAACTTTTCGTAGCGCTCCTTGATACCGAGAAGGATCTTGATGGCATCTTCTTCGTTCGGCGGAGGAACCTTGACGGCCTGGAAACGCCGCTCGAGCGAGCGATCCTTCTCGATCGACTTGCGATACTCGGCGGGTGTGGTGGCGCCGATGCATTGAATCTCGCCGCGCGAGAGGGCAGGCTTCAGAATGTTGGCGGCGTCCAGCGACCCCTCGGCCGAACCGGCCCCTACCAGCGTGTGCAGCTCATCGATAAAAATGATGGCGCTCTGCGACTCCATCAACTCCTTCATGATGTTCTTGAGCCGCTCTTCAAACTGGCCCCGGTACTTGGTGCCGGCCACAATCAGGGAGAGGTCAAGGGCCAGCACGCGTTTGTCGGAGAGGAACGAGGGAACGTTGCCATCGGCGATGCGCTGCGCCAGCCCCTCGACAATGGCTGTCTTGCCGACGCCCGGCTCGCCGATCAGCACCGGGTTGTTCTTGGTGCGCCGGCAGAGAATCTGCACCACGCGCTCCACTTCGTTCTCACGGCCGATCAGCGGATCGAGCTGGCCTTCGACGGCGGCCTGGGTCAGGTCGCGGCTGAACTCGGTCAGCAGTGAGGTCTCTTTCGAGCGGCTGGAGGGCTTCTCCGGCGAGCGGCCCAGCTCCTCGCGCAACGTGGAAAGGCGCAGGCCGCGCTCGTGCAGGATTTCCGCGGCAAACGACTTCTCCTCCCGCAGCAGGCCCAGCAGCAGGTGCTCCGTGCCGATGTGCTTGTGCGAGAGCCGCTCGGCTTCTTCGGCGGCGTAGGTCAGCACCCGCTTGCACTCCTGGCTCAGCGGCAGATCGACCGAGGTTGACACCTTCTCGCGAAGGGTGGTCCGCCCCTCGATCTGCTTGCGCACGGATTCCACCGAAGCGTGAGAGCGCAGGAAGCGGTTGGCGAGGGCTTTGTCTTCTCGCAGCAGGCCGAGCAGCAGGTGCTCGGTTTCGATGTAGGGACTTCCGAATTGACTGGCTTCGTAACGGGCGAAGAAGATTACGCGGCGCGCCTTCTCGGTGTATCTTTCGAACATACCCTCAGCCTCGAATTCACCCGCGCCAACGTCGCATCGCCCAGCTTCGCCCGCTTTCCAAAAGGCGAATCGGACTCAGTGAACCAGCCGTTCCGTTTGCGAAGCCAAGCTCGAACCGGGCTCCGAAACCGTTTCCGTCAGCCCGCCGTTCACGAGGTGCAAGGTGCGATCCGCGCGTCCGGCCAGCTCCAGGTTGTGCGTGGCCAGCACCGAGGTCAAACCATGAACCCGGTGCAGCCTTTCAAGTAATCCTATCACCCGGCCCGCCGTCTGGTGATCAAGATTGCCGGTGGGCTCGTCAGCCAGCAACACCGCCGGGCCGTTCGCCAGGGCCCGCGCCAGGGCGATGCGCTGCTGCTCGCCTCCCGACAGCTCTCCGGCGCGCCGCTGGCTGACATGGCCCAGGCCAACTTCGTCCAGCAAGCCGCGGGCCCGGCAGCGCGCCGCGTTGAAGTCGCATCCTGTAATGAGCTGAGGGAGAATGATGTTCTCGAGCGCCGTGAACTCGGGCAGAAGATAGTGCATCTGCCAGACGAAACCCAGTTCCCGGCTCCGGTAAACGGCGCTCTCGTCAGCATTGAAGCTGCCTACCCTTCTAAGACCAAAGTATACCTCGCCCGCCGAGGGAGTGTCCAGCGCGGCCAGCAGGTGAAGCAACGTGCTCTTGCCGGCGCCGGATTCGCCTACCAGGGCGATGAGTTCACCCTTCCGCACTTCGAAGCTGACATCCTGGAACACAACCACGGTCTCATCGGCAGAATGGAAAGCCTTGGTGAGGCGTTCGGCGCGAAGCACGCTCTCGCCAGCTTCTCCGGACTGTGACGCCGAGTCCGTCATGTGAAACCGCCCCCGCCCCTTCGGGGCGCGTTCCTTCTGACCTTCATTATAGTTCACTTCTGAGTTTTCGCTTTCGGTGGTAACCGGCGATGGTGGACATTGGGCAGCCCGTCTGTTCCTCGCTCCGCTCGGAACGACAACGATGAGAAATTTTTAACGGAACAAGCGCGCGATAC
>DATDGR010000310.1:0-7646 GCA_036521995.1 Terriglobia bacterium
CCGGATGGCGGAAAGACGAAGAACTGATGAAATGGCTCCGTTCTCTGTAGTCGTTATGTGGCCGCCAGAGCGCCCACCCCCAATCCCCGTGGCTGATTCCTGGCCAAAGGGAACAAAACGGGGAGCGGCACAAAAGTACGACAATCTGCTGACCGCCGTCGCCGAACACGATGGCCGCCTGGTGCGCTTCCAGCCGCGCTTCCTCGCCTTCGCCCGTGAATACGACTTTTACCCCCGTGCCTGTAATCCCGGCGCGGGCTGGGAAAAAGGCAAGGTGGAAAAAAGCGTCGCCTATCTTCGTTCCAACTTTTGGCCCCTCCGTTCCTTCACCGATCTGGCGGACGTGAATCGCCAAGTGCGGCGAGGGCTCGACGAGACGGCGAATGTCCGCCTGCACCGGGAAACCCGCCAGCGCCCCTGCGACCGCTTCCGTCCCGACGCTCTGCGGCCGCCGCCGGCGCTGGCTCCCGATTACCGCGATACCGGCGAGGTCTTCGTCTACAAGGACCTGCGCTGGCATTTTGACGCCAACCGTTACTACGCTCCGCCCCGCTCGATCGGACAGCACCTCATCGCCAAGGCCGATGCTTCTTCCGTCGCCCTCTATGACCGGCAGGGCGTGGAACTCGTCCGCTATCTCCGCTGCTGGCGTCGCGGCCAGACACTCGGCGGTGAACGCTTTCACGCCGAGTTGCTCGCCCAGCGTCCGGCCGCCCGCTGCTCAGAGGCGCAACAACGCCTGCGCGCCCTCCTTCAGGGTGTCTGTCCGCAAGAAACCCTGGAAGCCTATCTGCGCGGCTTGGGCAACTCCGACCGTGCACTCTTCCGGCAACTGCAGGAACTCCTTGTCCTGTTCCGCGCTTACCGCCCGGAGCAGATCGCCGCGGCCTTGGAAAAAGCCCTCGCCGCCCGTGCTTTCGGCGCCGATTACGTGGCTCATCTCTTGCACCAGAGCGGGTCGGCACGGGAGCCCCAACCGCCTTTACAGCTCCGCGATCCGGAACTCAATCAACTGGTTACCGATCCCTTGTCCTTGCTCGACTACGACGCCTTCATCTTGAAAGCCCGAAAGGAGTCTGCCGATGACCCTGGAAGAGAAACTGACCCAACTCCACCTGACGGCCATGGCCCAAAAACTGGAAACGATGACTCAGGAGGCGGCGAAGGAAAATCTTAGCTTCACCGCCGCGCTGGAACGGCTGACCGATCTGGAACTGGAGGCCCGCCACGGCCGCGCCATCGAGCGCCGCTTCCGCCTCTCACGTCTGCCCGCCCAGCCCACTCTCGACCAGTTCCACTTCGCTCATCACAAATCCCGCCAGCAGGCCAAAAACCGTCTTCTCCACCTGCTCGACCTCGACTTCTTGAAACAAGGCACCAGCGTGGTCATCATCGGTAATCCCGGCGTGGGCAAAACCTTCCTGGCGCAGATCCTCGGCTGGCGCGCCTGCCAAACCAACGTGCGCGTGCTCTTTACCACCGCCATGGAGATGCTCAACCACTTGCTCGCTTCCCAGGTCGATCACTCCCTGGTCCGCAAGCTCAAGGTCTACACCGAGCCCACCGCCTTGATTGTCGATGAGCTCGGTTATCTGGCCCTCGACCAGCAGACTTCCAACCTGTTTTACCAGGTCATCTCCACCCGCCACGGGCACAAGCGCAGCACCATCATTACTACCAACACAGCGTTCTCCGAGTGGGGCAACATCCTCTACAACACCACCATTGCCGCCGCCATCGCTGACCGGCTGGTGGAAAACTCCGAGATCTTTCTGCTGGGGGGAGACAGCTTGCGTAAAGCTCAGAAGAGCCCGCCGCCGGCCGTCTGAACGCGGGTTCTTCCCAGGCGCCGCCCTGTGCGATAGCCCACTACCGGAGGAGTCCGGCGGGCGAACCCCTCAACGGCGCTGCCGATGGGGCGGGGGGAAAGCT
Organism: Terriglobia bacterium; assembly: GCA_036521995.1. Classification (GTDB taxonomy): domain Bacteria; phylum Acidobacteriota; class Terriglobia; order UBA7540; family UBA7540; genus Gp13-AA77. Next base: position 1,933 of record DATDGR010000310.1, read on the forward strand.
ACCCCGCTCCCTGCTTGTCACCATGTTTAACTTCAGCGCCAATCACCTGTTCTTGCTCTCGCGGACGGAGTACCGGTCGTGTGCGGTGTTGCGGTTGCTCGACCGCGACACCCAGCGCGTCTATCGCCTGCATGACTTCACTAAAACCCACCACCTCGTGCCTGGCCAGGCCTATTGCGTGGCGGGGAAAGTCAACAGCGCCGATAAACTCTACCTGGTGATCGAATCGGTTCGGCCTGACACCAAGCACGCCCGGCCCTCCACATCTCCTCTTCCTACTGACGGCGCAGGAGAAAATCCCTTGGCCTGAACCGCCCTCCAGCAGACCAACCCCGCTCCCTATGGCGCGCTCGATTCGCTGCCTCCGCCTTCGTGTCTGCATCCAACAAAAATCCACCGGCCTGCTGCTCATCAAACCGGCAGAAGTGATGCTCTTTTAAACCGGTGCGGGCAGTCATGGACCAAAGAACTGACGGGCCCACTGCGGACGGCGCTTCTAAAGCCTTGGCTTCTTCGGTCTTTGCCTGATCGGTCTCGCCGTCTTTCTCGTCATCGGTGTGCTCAGACTCCTACTCTTCGGGCCGTGGTGGAAGCCCGCCCATAGCGCCGCAGCGGCTTCGCATGTTGCGCCTGTCCACCGCGCAGCCGCGCCGGCCCGCGACGGCTCACGCCGGTTCACACACGCGACGCAGCAGGCAGCCCAATCATCCCAGGCTCCCCGGTGAGATCCCGCTCCGACATTTGCTTTATACGCAAAGAGCGTACATAATGACGCAATATGCGTACGGCCCGTAGCGTTGACGCTCTGTTTCCCAAAACGCGGCAGGCAATCCTGGCCGCCACCTTCGCGGAACCACAACGCTGGTGGTATATGCGGGAACTCGCAAGGCACCTGCGGCTCACGCCGTCAAGTCTCCAACGGGAATTGGCCGCCCTGGTGAGGGGCGGAATTCTCCTGCAGCGCCGCGAGGGAAAGCATGTTTATTTTCAGGCGGCCACGGACTCGCCTATTTTCCAGGAGCTTCACGGGCTCATTCTAAAGACGGTAGGATTGGTGGACGTGATTCGTGATGCGCTAAAGCCTCTGACAGACCGCATCGAATGGGCTTTCATCTACGGCTCGGTCGCGAGGTCCGACGAACACGCTGCCAGTGACGTAGATCTCATGATCATCGGCGAGGTCGGACTCGCTGACGTGTCGAGCCCGCTTCGTACAGCCGAGCGCAGCCTCAACCGTGCGGTGAATCCCACCACATACACACCCGACGAGTTTGCCAAGAAGGTGAAGTCGAACAATCACTTCATCGCCACAGTCTTGCGCTCGAAAAAGCTGTTTCTCCTGGGAGACGCCCGTGAGTTTGGCAGCACTTTTGGCCAGTAAGCGCGCCGAGCGCCACTTGACCAGCTCCAACGAGCTCGCCGGCCTGCGCAAGCTTATAGCCCGGGACTTGAGCGACGCTGCCGTGCCCGGCCTGTCGCCCGATCGCACCTTCGCGACCGCCTACAACGCAGTTCTTCAACTGTCGAAGCTCGCTCTCGCCTGTGCAGGCTACCGGGTCTCCGCCACGCTTCCAGGCCACCACCAGACCACGTTCGAGGCTGCTGGCCTCGCGCTCGGGGCCACTGGCCGCCATTTCACGGATTATTTCGAGACTTGCCGGCGCAAAAGGAACGTCATCGATTATGACTCCGCCGACGTGGTATCTGAGTCGCAAGCCGCCGAACTGGCCGCCAAGGCAACTCAATACCACAGCCTGGTGGAAGCATGGATCGTGAAGAACCATCCGAATTACGCAGCTTAGGTGCCACGCGACTCGTGGCCGAGCGCCGATTTTATGAGATTCAGACCCGAGCGGTACCACTGCCCGGTTTGCAATTGGGACTTCGCCGCCCGCAAGAAGCGGTGTTGCCGCGGCTGCGGCACGCTGTTACTGATACCATCAGACGTTCCCTCCGACGAGGAGCTTAGAGCGCTCAAGAGCTTCTGGATGTGGGACCCGCTTCAGCAAAAGTGGAAATACACGTTGGACTGGGAGGAGCACAAGCGCGAAATGATCCAGCGCCTGGAACCGTTCAGGAAACGACGCTTGTCACCACTGCTTGACGGCGTCCCGGATCAATCACTTCGGTCGCGACGGATTCAGTAAGCCTCTCTTGCCCAGAGCGGCACCATCGGGCCATACCCAGGATCGCAGGCTGGTCCGGCCATGCCCGTCTCGTCCCCTGTGCATCGCGCAGCCTCCCCATCAGCCCGCTTTCGTTACGCGCCTACCCCCACCGCTTTCTGCCTCCTTCTCGCCCCCGCGCAATCTCCCTAGACCAGATTGACCGGCTCTCAGGTTGCCGTCGCGGCGTGCACCGCCTCCGGCCAGACCGCCGCGCGACGGATTGCCCCGGTCGGCCTTCCATGCTGGCGAGCGCCGCCAGGCTGGGGTGGCATGTTCTTATCGCCGCCGCGCCAACGTCTTTCCCTCGTCCCCCCTGTGGCTTCTTGTTGAGCTGATTTTCCGAATATCCTTTGTGCCTGCTCTGCGGGCACCGCTTCGGGACCTTACCGCGCCCGACGGACGCATGCTCTGCGGGGCCTCTGCTTCGGCTGCACCGCCCTCCGGGTTTACGGCTCTCCCCCCCCCAGAGGTTCCCCCATAAAAAGCCGCCCTTGCCTTGGGAGCGGGGTCCACTCGCTTTTGAGTGCCCCGCAGAGACGGGGCAGAAAGCTAGGAAAATCGTGTACTTCAACATACAAGATCGCCTTAATCGGATTCCTCGGCAGCGACGCCGAGGCTCGGACAACCAAGAACGGGGCCAGCTACGCGGTCCTGTCACTTGCCACCAAGCGCTCCTGGAAGAACGACCAGGGCAATTACGAGTCCCGCACCTACTGGCATCGGGCGGTCGCTTGGGGAAAACTCGCGACCTTCGCTGCCACCCTGAAGAAAGGTGCGCACGTTCAACTAGTCGGGGAGCTTCGCACTCGGGAGTATGAGAAGGAGTACGGCAACAAGAAGAAGTTCGCCGTCAAGCAGCGCGTGTGCGAAGTCGCGCTCGACTCGATTCTGAAACTCGACCGCGCCGAGCGGCAGGAAGAGCCGGCGCCACAGATCGAGCCCGCCGACGATCCCGCTTAGTCCGCCTTGCCGGGGGCCCTAGGCCGTCAGCCCAGGGCCCTTCTCCTTCTCATCTTCCCTCAAGCGCAAGGCGAACCGTGGCAAACAAAAGAAGAAGTGCGGCAGAGAACAAGCCTTTACCTTCACGGAGCACGGTGAGCTTTCGGCAAGACTGCGTAAATGAGGGACCGAGGGGGTTTGGGATGGAGCCGACTAATTGTCTTCGTCGGTGTAAGAATCGAGGGTAGCGGAGATCCGATCGAACAACTGATCCCATTCTTTCCTCTGCTTCTTGTTCTGGGTGTGGTTGGCTTCCGCGGCGACATGACCCGCCAGTGCGTCCAGCTCATCAAGGGTAAAACGATAGATCGGCGATTCGGCCGGCATGGGGACGACACGCAGACGGTCAGTCAGTTCCTGGTCAGCGAAGCTGTGGTGCAGAATCAGTTCACGCTCGCGGGCGGTCAGCTCCAAAGGAACCCTTTCGTCAGGTCGAATCCGCTTCCGGTTTCTCGGCAGTGTTCCTGCACCGGTCAGGAGGCGAAGCAGCAGCGCGGACTCGGATGAGCCCTCCGTGGCGTTATGCTCGAGTGGCGAAGCGTGCGCCGTGGCTTTCCTTCGAGCCGAGCGAAACTCCCTTTGGAGTTGTTGGTTCACGGAAGGGAGCGAGAATTCCTCGGGGTCAAAAGGGCCGCGCCATTGCAGCATGCTCTCGTGCTCTTCGTGCTCCGGGTCGGCCATCGCCTCCAAGTAGTCTTCATAACCGGACGATCCACCCACGTCCTCCGGTGGCGTGCGGCGTTTTCCAGCGAGGCAGCGTGGATACTCCGTCCCCGGATCCGGCAGGACAATAGCTTCGAGCAGCAGCTCATGCCGCCAGCTGTCGCCGAAATCGTACAAGTATTCGAATTGGGTTCCGACCCGCGGGAGGACCTCTCGCAACCGGACCCGGCTCTCGTCGATGACCTTGCGCTCGTACAGATCGTCGTCCGGGTCAGGCACGCTATAGATGCGGCGTCCGATCTCAAACTGGTGGAGGTGACAATCCTCCCAGCCCGTCACGATCTGCAAGATGTGGTGGAGTTGAGCCAGGGTTGCATCTTCCCACACTTGGACGCGTCGCCAGATGGGCGGCTGGATCTCCTGGAGCATCATCTTGAGCTGATACAAAGCACGATTATTCTTCCCAGCCATCAGGACGCCTTTCTGCTCGTCAGGATGCGGCGCACGGACGTGCGCCCAATCTCCAGGCGACGGGCGATCGCGGCTTTGCTGACGCCGGCACGATACAGCTTCCGGACCTGGTCGGCCTGGAGTCCCGCGGTGAGCGGTCGGCCCAAGCGTTGGCCATTCTGGCGGGCCTGGGCCAAGCCGGCGCGCACCCGCTCCCGCAAAATCTCCCGCTCGAACTCCGCGAAGACCGCCAGCAGTCCCGCCATGGCCCGACCGGCGGGTGTCGTCAAGTCCAGCGCTTCAGTCAGGGATACGAAGCCGACTCCCAAGTGCTCCAACTCCTGAAGAGTGGCGAGCAGGTCGGTGACCGATCTTCCCCAGCGATCCAGCCGCCACACCAGTGAGGCTGAAGCGCTTGGCAAGTAATCCGTGCTCGGCGGTTGAGTTCCCGGTTCCCGCGAAAATGATCAGCAGGAAGCCGCATTACATGACCGCAACAGAGCAGCAGAAGATCGAATTCAACGCTCCTGACCATTTGCGAAACATCGTAGTCATCATCACCGAGATGGGACTTCGTCCCTACAAGGAACTGATGCCGATGAGGAAGGAGCAAGTTGATCTCGAGAATTTGGTGGTCCACATCCCTGATTCTAAGACCCCGAGTGGCATCGGAGATATGCCTATGACCAAACCTGCAGCACGAGCTTTCAAGACACAGATGAAGGCGAGCCGAGAATCGGAGTACCTCTTCCCAACGACAGACCCGAAATCGGCCAAACCTTATATCTCGACCTTGAAAACAACCTGGACTTCAACGCTGAAACGAGCCGGCATCCCACACTTCCCGCTTTACCACCTGCGACATACCTTCGCTAGCCGGCTCAGTGCAGGCGGAGTGTCGGACCACTTCGTTACACTCATGCTTCGGCAGGGCGACGCCGAGGTTTTCAAGAGGTATAGCCAAGCCAAGCTCAACATGATGCGGGAAGCGCTGGCCCGCTTGGACCGGCGCGCGAATGAGCACGGAAGGACTTTTGGAACATCAAGACCAAACTGAGACTTTTGGAACAGTTTTGGAACACTTTTCGCTATTTTGCCACGCTATGACAAGTGGGAGGTACTGAAAACGAAGAAGTTAGGTGGTGAGCCGTGAGGGAATCGAACCCCCAACCTACTGATTAAGAGTCAGCCCCACCGTTTTGCATTCCTTCCGTATTCTTCCTTCCTTTCTATCAACTTACAGGACTTAGGGACATCTGCTTTCGCTCACCCTGTAGAACCCTAATTCCTTCAATTCTGGGTATCCACTTGACTCAGGTGACCCCAACCTATAGTATGCGAGCTCATGGAGGATTACCCTCGGACCGCAGCGGACTTCGAGGCTCGCTTCCGCTCGGAGCAGGCCTGCCGGGAGTATCTGTTCCAACTCCGCTG
>DATDGR010000311.1:0-4096 GCA_036521995.1 Terriglobia bacterium
GTAACCGAATCCGATCTGCGAGAGCGTGTCCTCAAACGTGAAGTAAGTCTGGGAGTGGTCCATGGACCGCAGGAAGACGCCGAGCGCGATCAGCGCCAGCGAGCGCCACAGGGCGTGTGCGAACAGCTTCCAGAACGTGCCGCCCTTGGCGAGGCGGCTGGCAATGGAATAGGGCAGCGCCACGCCGACCAGGAAGGAAAACGAAGGCTGAATGGTGTCGTGCAACGAGCAGCCGAACCACTCGGAGTGCGTCTGATTCCAGGCCAGGACCTTCCAGAACAGGCTGGCGGGAAATGCGTTCGAGACGAGCGCGAACTGCAGCACTTCGGCCATCATCAGCAGCATCACGAAGCCGCGATAGACGTCGACGGCGACGTTGCGTTGGACCGGCGCTGAAACGCGAGTCGATTCGGTGGCGAGAGCTGAGGGAGCGAACTCAACAACCGTTGACAAGAGGCACCTCCGGCCGCCGTCGGCGGCGATTCGTCATTCGTGTGAAGCCGCGGCAAAGTAGGCGTCAGGTTCCGGGATGGCGGCGCCGTCCTTGCGCGGATCGGAAGCGCCGTAGTTCACGCCGGTGGACGAGTTGTGCAGGACGGCCTGGCCTCCCCCCATCTCGGTGGAGTAATGACCCCGCACTTCGAGCACGTGGCCGCGCTGGCGCAGGTTTTCGAGCACGGCGGCCGGCACGCGATCTTCGATCATGAAATTGCAGCCCTCGGGCTGGGGTTTGGTGAAGCGCGGAGCCTCCAGCGCCGCCTGGATGTTCATGCCATCGTCCACCACGTCGGAGACAAATTGGGCGTGCGCCTGGGCTTGGTTGGGGCCGCCCATGATCCCAAATCCGACGTGGAGGTCGCCCTTCTCCATGAAGGCCGGAATGATGGTGTGAAAAGGCCGCTTACGGGGCGCGAGCACATCGGGATGCGCGGGATCAAGCCGGAACAGCGCGCCGCGATTCTGAAGCGCGAAACCGAAATCATCCACCACCACGCCGGAGCCCCAGGCCGAGTAGAGGCTCTGAATCAGCGAAACGATGTTACCATCCCGGTCCACCACGGAAAGATAGATGGTGTCTTTGCCCAAACCGCCGCCCGGGCCGAAGCGTGAAGGATCGCCGGGACCAACGTCGCAGTGAGCCTGCTTCATGTCGATGGTCGAGGCTCGCGCCGCAGCGTAATCCTTAGAGATGATGCCTTCCACCGGGATCTTGGCGAACCGAGGATCGGCGTTGTAACGATAGAGGTCGGCGTAGGCCAGCTTCTGAGCCTCCACCTTCACGTGAAAGGCGTCGGCGTTCGCGAATCCCCAATCGGCCAGTGGAAATTTTTCGAAAATGTTGAGCATCTCCAGCGCCGCCATACCCTGGCCGTTCGGCGGCAGCTCGTAGACCGTCCAGCCCCGATAGGTGGTTGAGATGGGCTCGACCCATTCAGGCTTGAAATCCGACAGATCCGCGGCCGTCATCACGCCGCCGAGGCGATCGGAAGTCTGGAGCAAGGCATGGGCGATGTCGCCACGATAAAAGGCGTCCGCGCCTTGCGCCGCGATGAGTTCCAGGGCGCGAGCGTACTCGGGATTGCGAAAAACCTCGCCCACCGCCGGGGCCTGGCCGTTGATGAGGAAGACGCGCCGGGCGTTCGCATCCGTCGCCAGACCTTCTTCGCTCAGCTTCCAGTAAGCGCCAATGAATTCGGTGACCGGAAATCCGTTCTTGGCGTAATAGATGGCCGGCTGAAAGAGATCGGCCCAGGGCAGGCGCCCGAACTTCTGGTGCAAGGCTTCCCAGCCGCGTACGGCGCCGGGCACGGTCACCGAGTAGATTCCATGGCCGGGCATCTGGCTGAATCCCTTCTGCTTCATCAAGGCCGGAGTGAGCTTCTCCGGCGCCCATCCGCTGGAATTGAGTCCTGAGAGCTTGCCTGTCTTCGCGTCCCATTCGATGGCAAACAGATCGCCACCGATACCGTTCATCATGCACTCGACCACGCCCAAAGTGGCGTTGGCGGCGATGGCAGCGTCCGCGGCGGAGCCGCCGCGAGCCAGAATCTGCGCGCCGGCCTGGGAAGCCAAAGTCTGGCTGGTGGCCGCGATACCGCGCGGCGTGATCACCATCGACCGCGCCTGGGAGCGATCCAGCAAGCCGGCGGCACTTTGGCCGTTCTGGGAGTGCAGCGGAATGGCGAGCGCGGAAACCATCACCAGGCTCCATCGGAGAAGTTGTAGGACCCTCACGGTGGGGAAGTTTATCGGGCTGGACGCAGAATCGCAAGGGCGCTTGCGGCGAAAGGCGGCGGAGCAGACGGCAGCGACCCCTCCTCAGGGTCCCGCGGCCCCTTCGGAGCGGTTGCGCCACGCGGAGTAGAGTGCCAGGCTCCAAACAATGACATTGACGCCGCCGAGCCCTTCCTGAACCCTATTCAGATGGCGGAGGGTTACAATACTCGGGTCCGAACAAAATGATGAGGTGATGATCGATGAGAGCGCGAATGGGAAAGCTCCTCTGGCTGGCCGCCCTGCCTGCGATGGTCGGCGTGCCAGCGTGTTTCATCGGCCACGATAACGTGACCACCAGCGAGCTGCGGGCGGAATCGAAAAGCGTGCAGCTCGGAGGAGCCAAGTCCGTGCAAGTGCAGATCAAGATGGCAGCCGGGGACCTGAAGGTTGAAGGCGGCGCCAGCGACCTGCTGAACGCTGAGTTTACGTACAACGTGCCGCGCTGGAAGCCGGAGGTGAGCTACGACGTGAACGGAGACAGCGGCCGGCTCACCGTTCAGCAGCCTTCCGGGGGCGGCCACGGCGGGGACACCCGCTACGAGTGGGACCTTCGCCTGAACGACAAGGTTCCTTTGGAAATCAACGTCGACGAGGGCGCCGGACGTGCCAGCTTGAACCTGGTGGGACTCGAATTGGCCAGGCTGGAGATGAACCTCGGCGCCGGCGAAACCACCATCAATCTGGACGGCGCCTGGAAGAAGGACCTCACGGCTTCCGTCCACGGCGGCGTCGGCAAAGCCACCCTGCAATTACCCCGCGACGTGGGCGTCCGCGTGGTAGCGCATGGCGGGCTCGGCGCGATCAATGCCTCCGGCTTCTCTAAAGACGGTGACACTTACGTGAATGCGGCTTACGGAAAATCGCCGGTCACGCTGCGGATCGAGGTCGAGGGCGGCGTGGGCGAGATCGACCTCGAACTGGGCGGCGCTTCGGGAACGGTGTAGCTTGCCAAGAGGCTCTTTCACCACCGAGGCACAGAGAAACTGAAAAACTAGAAAGCTGCCAATGCTGACGGATCTCATTCCCGACCATGTGAGCAGATTGAACACCGGCGATGAGTTGAACGACGGTCGCAATTCTCTGCGATCCCATGGCGAAGGGACTTAACACCGTGGGCCAAAACGCAGCTTGGCTTTGGCAGGCCGGCGCGCAGGCTTTGAACGCACACGAACCGGTGCCTTACGATAGAAGCCTGGGCAACACATTGGCAACCCAGTCCACCAGGGCGTGGGCGATGATGTTGGAAGCGAGGTCGCGCCGCCAAAGATAGAATCCAGTCAGAATGCCGCCTAATACCAGCGCCATGAGGATATTGACGGCGCCGCCGGTCCAGTGCCCCACCGCAAATATAAGCAACGGGATCAGAGCGGAAGCTGAACGTCCTAAACCCAATGCCCGCAAGTGCTCGATCGCATATCCGCGATAAAACAATTCCTCAACGATCCCGGCACGAAGGCAAACCAAAGAGACAAGCCATAACGGCAGCCGGTCGAAGGCGTCAGCCCCTTTTCCATGGCCATAGCCGGTCAGCTTGATGAGCACCAGTGTGGCCCCGGCGCAAACAACCGCGGTCACCAATCCCCACAGGATCGACCTCCACCACACTGATGTTCCCAAACCAACTGACGTGAGCGGAAGCCTCTCCCAGCGGGTCGCGAGCAACAGGAGCACAGCTGCGCTCGAGAACATAAGCGTCTCTCTGGCGATCACAAGGGACGTACCCGGGGTCAGACTGATCAGGCGAAATGCCTGCCGGATCAGCAGCAAGCCAAATAGAGAAATGAAGAGTCCGATCCAGGTTGCGGACGCGGAGCGTTTG
>DATDGR010000312.1:0-5058 GCA_036521995.1 Terriglobia bacterium
GTTAGGCGCGAATCTGCTCCATGATCCGGACTAACGTGGACACGGTTTCAACGGTCCAGGAGCGAGTTAGTATAAGGATTCTTTGTCTCTGCCTAGGTCCACGGTCTACCCAGTTTAAGAGGATACGGGACTCCGCGAAGAGATGATCAGGAATGGGTTCAACCTCAGCGCACAGTTTCTTAAGCTCCATCAGGAAAGCCTGTGTTGGTCGCGCCTTCGCAATTACTTTAAGAATTCGCGAAGCAACATTTTGGACCCACTCCCACACGATAGAAGTTGCTCTAAGCGGCCGGACAGCGATTAGGCGGCTATGCAGCTTTCCGACTCGATACCGAAGGGGTGCCGTAGCGATCACGGCCCTGCTGATCGCCATCAGCCCAGCCCGACAGGTCCTAGTGTGAGCCATCCTGTAACGGGTCACATTCTTTTCCGTCCACCGCTTCACAGTCATTTCGAGCGAGATTGTCAAACTGACCTGCTTGCGATGGCATCGTGACGGGAAGGAACGGGATAGGATACTTACTTGTATAGACAGAGGTAGTATCCCGACAACCACGGAAAAGCAATTTGGAGCGCCCGGCAAAAGCGGCCGGGCGGTCTTCGCGTTTTGTAGCCCAGGGCCTCCGCTCGGGAGTTTCACCAAAGAAATGCAGCTTTTTTGTTTTTCTCTTTTGGGAAAGCAGAGAGCCCTCCCGCGCCCCGAGTAGGGAACTGCGGGAGGGCTCTGGTGAGCCGATTTCTTCGGAGCCAACTCCGTCGCATCGGCCCTGGGCATCCACCCGGGCGCGACCCCGAGCGGACCTCGCTGCGGCACAACCGCGCTACAACGGTAGCCGGTATTGGCCGTCAACTTGAACAACTAAACCTTGGCGGCAGGCTTCGCCGATGGCCAGTTGGGCGGTGCGTTTGGAACACTCGGTTTGCTCCATGATTTGCTGGCGGAGTTGGTTGTACCGAGCCTGCCGTCCCAGACCGGACAGTGCCTGAGTCACATGCTCCTGCTCCACTTTTTTGCGCGCCACCGCCGCGCGGGCTGGCGCCGCTCCGGCGGCGGAGAAGCAGAGCGTGTGCGGATCGAGTTCGAGCAGCCGAGGTGGGGGCGGCGCAGCGTAGCGAAACTGGAAACGCAACTCGATCGTGGCGGCGAGATGGGCCGAAGGGCGCGTCAGCAGCAGGTAGGAGTCGCCCACCGCATGCAGCGCCGAGGAACCGCGGAAGGCGCTGCCGATCTCTTCGCGGCCGATCGATTTACGCACGTGATGCACCACGATGAGCGCAGCTTTGGACGCATCGCGCAGCCGCAACAAGCTCTGGCACAGCGCCGCCATCGAACGCGTATCGTTCTCATCCTGATCGTGAGTCGAGTACAAAGGGTCGAGCACGATGACCTCGGCGGCGGCCTGCCGGGCGGCGTTGAGGAAGTGATTGAGTCCCTGTGGCGCGCTGAGCAGATGGCCGCCGGCACGTGTGTCCACGAGCAGGTTCCGATCGGCGCCCGCACCCACGGCGCGGCGCATCATCGCCAGCCGTCCCACAAACTGGGGCGTGGGCAGTTCGAACTGGCAGACCAACACCCGGCGCGCCGCGGGGATGGCGAAGCCGGCGCGCTCCTGGCCCGCGGCCAGCGCCAATGCCAGATTGGCCACCAGCAAGCTCTTGCCCACCTTGGGCTCGCCGCCCACGAACAGAATGCCGGACGGCGGCAACAGTCCCGGCTCGATCCATCCCGGCGGCGGCGCAGCCGGTTGCTCGGTGAGTAACTGCTCGAGCGATAACACGGCGGATTGGGCAGCGGACGGTTTCACAGCATCGCCTCCGCGGCGGCATCGAGTAAGAGGGCTTCACTGACGGTCTGCGACTTACTCGCCGCGGCCAGCCGCAACGCCGTCAGGGCGAGCTTGTTGACTTTGCGCGGAATGCCCTTGGTGGCCTGATACATTCCCTGGCGAGCGGTGTCATCAAACAGCGGCTGCGACACGCCGGCGGCTTTGAGTTGCTGTGCCAGGTAGGCGTCGAGTTCCTCGCGCGTGAGTCCTTCCAGGTGATACTGCGTGCTGACGCGCTGCCGGAGGGCTTCATGCATTTGCAGCGAAAGCGTGCGTCGCAACAATGGCTGGCCCACCAGCAGCAGGGTCAGGAAACGCGAGGAGTCCATGTCGAAGTTCAACAGCAGCGGCAGTTGTTCCAGGGCGGGGTGCGGCAGCAGGTGGGCTTCATCGCAGATCAGAATGGGATGCTGCTTTTTGCCGTGGTTCAGACGCACGATGGCATCAGCGATCTGGCGCACCAGGTCGCCGCGAAAGTGCGCCGGCTCCAGATCCAGTTCGAGCGCGATCTGGCGTAGCAGGTCCAGCGCCGAGCCGGAGGAGACGTGCACGTAGAGAATCTTGTAGAGGCTGGCGTTAAGCGCGGCGGTGAAGATGCGCGCGGCGGTGGACTTACCGGCGCCCACTTCGCCGGTGATCAGGCCCACGCCGTGATGCTGGGCCAGAAACTCCAGCCGCGTCTTGACCTGATTCCAGGCTTGGGAGGCGAAGAGTTGTTTGGCGTCGGGGCTGTCGGAGAAAGGCGTTTTCTTGAAGCCGAAGAAAGACTCCCACATGATTTACTTCGCCTCCGTTTCCCAGGGCGGCAGTAGTCCATTGACCACCGCGTCCACCAGCCGCGCCCGGCCTTGCGATTGGCCTTCGGAGTAGATTTCCAGTTGAGTGAGATCGAGCGGATCGAAGCGCACTTCGATGCGCTTGCCGGCTAGATGCGAAGGCGCTTCGAAGAACCGATTCTTCAACAGGAAAGTAGAATCGCGGCGTACCAGGCGGTCCACACGATGAAAGAACAGACGGCGTAAATCGGTGGCCGGCGGAAGCTGGCGGACCTGTTCGATATCGCGCTGCCAGCGCACCAGCGGTGTGGACTGGAGCGAGCTGTGTTCGCGGCGGTGATACTCGGTGTCGAGCCAGTGCCACAAGCGCTCGTTGAGTAGTTCGAGGGAAAGCAGGACCTTGGGATCGAGCGAGGCCAGAAACTGCTCGCGCACGGAACGGAAAAAGCGTTCGATTTTGCCGCGGCCCTCGGGCTGGTAGGGCGGGGTGTGCACGATGAGGATGCCGATGGAAGCGGCGATGCGGGCCAACTGCGGGGAGCGGTAGATCTTGGCGTTGTCCATATAGAGGCGGGTGGGAATGCCGCGGGCGGCGATGGCCTGGCGCAGGCAGTCGAGAAAGGCGTCCAGTCCCTGGTTGAGATAGAACTGGGCGTGGGGGATGAGGCGGCTGGCATCGTCGAGCGCGGCTTGCAGGAAGACCTGCTGCTTGCCGCCGCCGGTGCGCACGACCCAGGGGCCGAAGAGCATGTCGCTCTGCCAGATCTGATTGGCGAACTGGGCTTCGTACTTTTTGTGCGCAGCAGCCTTGTCGAGAAGCAACTGGCGTTCGGTGAGGCCGCGGGCGCGCAGGAAGCGATAGAGGGTAGAAGCCGACAGGCCGGCCTGATGAGCCTCGCTCGCGGTGGCCAGTTCGCGCAGCAGAGCGGCGCCGGTGCGATGCGGGTTCTCGCGTTTGAGCCGTTCGATGAGAGCGGCGGTGTCGGCCGCCACGGCGCGGGTCTGCCCACGGTCCTGGCGCGGTTTGGGCGATAGAGCTCCCAGTCCGTTGCGGCGGTAGCGCAGGGTCCAATCCAGCAGCGTGTCCACCGAGACCTGGCGGCGGGTGGACTGGGGGATGTCGTAGAGACGGGCGGCGATCTCCTGGGCACGGCGCGTGAGTTCGCCGCGAGGCAGCGTCTCCAGCACCAGGGGCGCAATGAGACCGTAACGAAACAGCGCGACTTTTTCGGCTTTGTCATCCATCGAGTGTTTTTTCTCCTGGACTCAAGCGTAAGGAAAAAGGCCGCGGGGGTCCATGCAAATGGTGTGTGGGGAGGCTCAGGCAGGTGCCGCGGCGGAGGAGAATGCGGCGCGGCGGCCGTCGGGAGCCAGACCGCGCGGCCAGCCCAGCAGGTGGCAGCGCACGCCGGCAAACAGGAAGCGATGAGCGGCGATCCAGCCGGTGGATTCCAGCATGGCGAGGGCGCGGTGGACGAAGTCGGGCGCGGGAGTGGGCTGGGCCAGCGCAGCCAGGGCGGCGCACAGCGTTTGGGTCTGCGCGCGGAAGCGGCGAATCCAGAACTGGCCGCGCTGGTAGGGCATGGGCGGTGGCGCTTTAGCGGCGGCCTCGATGGTTTGCCCACCCAGCAGACGGGCTACGAGGAACAGCGCAATCACAATCAGGCTCGATCGCAGGTAGGGCAAGATGAACTCGGGCAGTAGAGAGACGGTGCGCTGGCAGGCCTTGCACAAGTAGCGGCGCACGCGAATGACGCCGTTGAAGACGGTGTCGATGAGCGTGCGGGTGTAGAAGCCATGCGCGGTGAGGGGATGCTTATCCTGGCACTGCGGGCAGCTACCGGGGCGATGAGCGTCGGGGGCGGAAAGTTGCTCGTTGTATTGTTGGACCGAGCCGGCAAATGGGTGTAGTATCTGCATAGGATCTGGCCTCTGGGAGGTGCGAACTCCCAAAGTTCATTCCGCGGCGGGAGAACTCTTTTGGTCGTGTAGCCAGGCGGAGTTCTCCCGCTCACTTCGATCCATTATGCAGAGACCCTGCTCGGCGGAGTGGGATGACTGCGGGATAGGTGCGATCCCGCTGGTCTTTGGCGCGCTCGCCTCCCCCAATTGCTTTCGCTGCTTTCCGGGACGGGGGGAGCTAATCTGAGATGAACTGACTGCTAGCCGGGGGAAAATCGCGATCCGTTACACCATCCAGCTAGCAAACCCCCTTAGCATCAGGATCGAACGGGCGAATTCAGATTGTTGTGCGGACCGAGATCTCTCGACGATCGCGATCAATGCGGCCAACATCATCTCGCTGTCTGGGCTTGCTTCGAGCAGTCGACGGTTGAGGACCTCAGACAAAAACCGCAGGCGAAAAAAATTACAGCTATCAAAACCCGTAAGTATGAAATCCAGGAATAAATCGGGCGCAACTCTGTGACCGCTACGATCGGTCAATATCAGGGATG
>DATDGR010000313.1:0-6332 GCA_036521995.1 Terriglobia bacterium
ATTCCCTCCAGCCCAGGTGGAATGTCAGGGTTCAGCTCCCGCGCCGGCGAGGGCGTCCGGCTGACGATGGCGTCGTGAACCTCCGCCACCGTCTGGCCCGCAAAGGCTACCCGGCCCGTAGCCATTTCGTACAACACCAGCCCAAAAGAAAACAGGTCTGTGCGAGTATCCAACTTCTCGCCTCTCGCCTGCTCCGGCGACATGTAGGGAGCCGTGCCCATGGCCACGCCCGTCCGCGTCAGGTCAGGGGTTAAGGATTGGGAGTTAGGGTTTAGGGACTCCAGACCAGAATCTGGCGATCTGGAATCCAGGCATCCATCTCCTCCCAAGCCTTCGCCCTCCAGGCCCTGATCCCTGATCCCAGATGCCTGCAGTTTGGCCAACCCGAAATCCAGGATTTTCACTTCGCCACGGTTCGTGATGAACAGGTTGGCCGGCTTGATGTCGCGATGGATGATCCCCTTTTGGTGAGCCGCGTCCAAAGCGTCAACCGTCTGCAAAGCGAGGTCCAGCAGCCTGTCGACGGCCAGGGGCTTTCCGGCGATAAGTTGGCTCAGCGTCTCGCCTTCGAGCAACTCCATGGCGATGAAGGGCTGTCCTTCGTGTTCGCCAAATTCGTAAACGGTGCAAATGTGAGGGTGGTTCAGGGCTGAGGCCGCGCGAGCCTCGCGCTCGAACCGCTCCAATGCCTGAGGATGAGCGGCCAACTCTTCCGGAAGGAATTTCAAAGCCGCCATTCGGCCCAGCTTGATGTCTTCGGCCTTATAGACCACTCCCATCCCGCCACCACCCACCGGCCGAGCACGCGATAGTGAGAGACCTTCCGGCCGATCAGGTTTGCCGACCGCGTCCGAGGCGTCATCGACGGACCCGCACCGCCCGAATGGAGCCATTCCACCGGCGCCACCAGCCGATAACCCCGGCGAGCCAGCGTTTCGATGTACTGCGCCCTCTCCGCTGAATCACGAAGGGCCTCGCGAAGCTTTAGGATGGCGGTGTTGACGCCTTGATCGAAGCCAACCACCGTGTCGTTGGGCCAAAGCTCCTTCCGGATTTCCTCGCGCGTTACCAGCTTGCCCGGACGCAGCATGAGCATCCGAAGAACCCGGAATGGCTGTTCCTGCAAGACGACGGCCCGCCCGTCCCTGCGGAGTTCCGCGGCTGCGAGGTCGAGTTCAAAGGACCCTACCCGCGCCCGTCTCGAAATGGTTGGTTCGTTCATTTGGATACTGGGGCTGGGTCTTCCGGCGAGGCCCAGGATCGCAACGGGACTATCGTCACGTTCGATCCTCCCGGCTCAACACTAACTATAGCCTTTGACATTAACCCGGCGGGGACGATCACGGGATCCTACGAAGACGCGAGCGGTGTGTATCACGGCTTCCTGCGCGCTCGCGACGGAACCTTCACCGAGTTCGAGGCTCCGGGGGCAGGCACAGGCAGCGGCCAGGGCACGCTAGCCTTCAGCATCAACCCGGCGGAGGCAATCACCGGATACTACTTTGACGCCAGCAACGTGCGTCACGGCTTCCTGCGCGATGGTGACGGCACTTTCACGACGTTCGACGCTCCCGGCGCGGGCACGGGCTCCGGCCAGGGCACCTACGCCGATAGCATGAACCCGGCAGGGGCAATCGCGGGAGACGTCTTTGACGACAACAACGTGTCTCACGGTTTCCTGCGCGCTCCTGACGGCACTCTCACGACGTGAGATGCTCCCGGCGCAGGCACGGGCTCCGGCCAAGGCACGCAAGTCGGAAACTACTGCGGCCTTAACCCGGCCGGGGCAATCGCGGGACTTTACTTTGACGACGGCAAGGTGTTTCACGGCTACGTGCGCGCTCCGGACGGCACCATCACCGAGTTCAATGTACCGGGAGCGGGTACTGGCATGTACCAGGGCACGTTAGCGGCGTGCATCAACTCGGCGGGGACAATTTCTGGACCCTACATTGACTCAGGTGGTGTGGACCACGGCTACGTGCGCGCTTCGGACGGCGCTATCACCAAGTACACTGTATCAGGCGCAGGCACAGGCTCGGCATGAGAATGGCGCTGGGAGCGTCGCGGCGCAATATCTTCACGTTGGTGCTTGGGCAGAGTCTCAGGCTGGTGCTCGCCGGACTGGCAGCCGGGATCATGGCCGCTCTAGCGCTTACTCGAACGCTGGCGGCGTTCCTCTACGGAATCAACAGCACAGATCCGCTCACGTTCCTGGCCGTCGCCGCTCTCTTGCTTGCGATTGCGCTCGTGGCAGGCTACCTCCCGGCGCGGAGGGCCGCCGGTGTCAATCCCCTGACAGCGCTCCGTTGCGAGTAGGAGGGACTGACCAGCGACGTAGCTACCTTCCGATATCGCGATTTAAGGTGCCCGGCCGGAAACTCACTCTAGCGAGAATGCTCAGGTCAGGAAGAAGCTGCGGTCGAGTCGACCCGTGCGCTGGCAATGGTTCCCATCAGTTCTCCGGATCGATTTCTCATTCTGAGACTCAGCCGGAACAGGCCATCATCCGCACGAACGCGGTTCTGGACCGTGCATGGGAGGAGAGGAGTAACGGGACCCAAAGGTTGGATGTCAAGGACGCGGCCATCCCTGCAAATACTCGCAAGCTCTAGTGTGCCGGTTTGAAACACTCCGAAGGAAGCGCTCACGCGAAAGCAATCACCCTCGGGATCGACTCGCAAATCGCGTGTAATCACGGCACAGTGATCCACTCTTTCGACGGAGTTCGCGGGTCCCGCATGGGCGCAATGCCACTGGACGTCGAAGATATACTCCTCGTCCGGCTCGAGGTTCAAAAGGGGGCTAAGTACTTCTGTTTCCACGTATGGGTCGCAGCCGTTTGGGTCGTCTCGGGCGCACACGTGGTCGGAATGAATGGTATACCGTCCCGATCCGTTCACCCAGAAGGCGACGGGGGCGTCATCGACGTAGTCTGCTTCGCGAAAAATTCGAAATCTCTCCGCAAACGCTAGACCGCGAGGCGAGTCAAGGCTGCAGATCCAGCCCTCCTCCACCTTAACAGCAAACTTCGCAACTTGATCCTTATATTGAAGTCTGAAGATGCCAGAGTCGCTGACCTGAACGGCGCTGAACTCGTCGTCGCCGAGAAGCTGCCGATAGGTTCTCCCCGGTGCAAACAGCGCCAGACTAGGGCCAGCCATCTGCTGAGTCACCTGCCACGCTGCCCACCGCACGGGTCGGCATGAGGAGTTCCGTATCTTGTGCTGGATGTGGATGGTTGCGGTGTCGGCGGCGAGACGAATCTCGCGCCGGAGAGTCAGACCGGTGTATTCGTCGGCCGCGCTAGTCAGAGCTAAGGCGGCCTCGTCGGCTCGGGTCTCCACGATTTCCCAGGAGTACTTACCTCCATCCAAAATTGGATCCGGAGGCCCAGGCCACTGAGAGTCGCTCGACCATCCCTGCGGCGCCGGCCAGACCTTGGAACCTCCATAATTCTTCCAGCCGGCGCGAACGTTATTCTGATCCGGAGTATAGACTTTACCCAGATGGCGAGGATTGACGTAGAGGAATTCTTCCCCTCCAATTCGGAGCTGGATGATGCGGCCGCCAATCTCGGGCACGACGACCAGATCCACAATGCCATTGCCCAGACGAATTGCATTCCACCCAAGGTAAGTCTCGGCAGTGACGTTGCAGAGGCCAGCTGGTATATCGAGAGTTGCTTGCTCCGTCTTCACGCGGGGTCTCCGGCAACCAGTATTATCGGTGCGCCCTCCCCTCCCATAACCGTCCCGCTGTGAGCAGGACCCGAGCGGTCCGCACTCGGATGACCCCGGCATCGGCACCAGGCAGTCCGGGTGCGAACCGCGCGTCTTTCCGACTGCACCTTCGCAAAGAAAGTACGATCTTCTGCCACGCAGAGCCTCAGACGAGCGTAACCGTATAGAACCTGCCTGGCGCCTCGACCGGAGCCGAGAGCACTTTCTTGGCTCCCGCAACTTGGCCTGCGACCTGGACGTAGTAGTCCAGGAAAAGGTGTCCGGCGCCGGTAAACGCGATTTCTCCAACGAAGGTGCGCCTACCCAACAGGGTCATGGGGGAAGCTGTCCATGGGTCAAGCGGGTTCACGCGGCTGAAGAGTGTAACCTTCCCCACCTCACCAGGTCCGGGGACAACCGCCTGAATTCGTACACGATCGCCCGCGCTCAACAAGGTTGGGCGCGTCGGAACGAAGACTCGCAGCGCCCCGTTTGGGTCCGGCTTCCGGACCTCCGTGAATAATTGCTCCGTCTCAGCGGGCAACTCTCCCAGGAATTCCTTCATTGACGCGGGCAAGCGGTACAGGGCCAGCCGCTCATACTTGTTGTGCATCGACGCCAACTGGCCTTGATCGTTTCGCGTGCTCACGATGCGCTGAACTTGCAGAAACACTTCTCTCACGAGGGGTGCTAGCTTCAACCACAACGGGACACCCTCATGCTCGATCAGGCCTCTTGCATCATCAGGCCTTCCCTGCTTCTTCAATTTGTCTGCCCGTTGCAACTTCTGATCCAGGTGAAAGGCCAGCGACCAGGATTCCGAATAAGGAGTAAGGAACTCCACGAAGCCAGCCAGGTAGCCAAGCCGTTCGCGCTCGGACGGGCTGGAGGCGGACTCGGTCAGGCTGCGGAGCTGACGGGCCACCTCAGCCTGCGAGTGCTTCGTGCTTTCAGGCGGCTCGTAGCCCTTCCAGAACTCAAAGGCTTCGTCATAGTCGCCGGAGTATTCATGGATTTCATGATGTTCATCCTTGATTTCGCCAGTCCACGAGCAAAGAATCAGCCGGTCACGGTCTGTATTATCCAGCACCGTGGCGAGTGACGCTGCGCGGGGCTCACGAGCCTGCGCGGACCCGAAAGCTTGAAAGAACTTGGTCGGAGTTAGTTCCTTCTGCCAGGAGTATCGGGATTGGAACCCGGCGTCAGCATCCATGATGCGGTGCCGCCAATGGATTCCCATGAGTCCCTGGCAGCCGTACTTCTCTGCGAGGTCCATGTCCCGGACGAAGCGATTGACGTGAAACTGCGGCAGCCACATGGAAGGATCATCTTCCAGCCACGGAATCGGCCAGCGTTCGCGCCCCTCCAGCCTGCCGTACTCTTCGCTGACCGGATCCCAGCCCAGATTGTCATTCAAGGATGTAAAAATAATGTCTTCGGGAAGCGTTCTGTGGAAATAGGCGAAATGGCGCACGACGCCGCCCCAACCAGAAAGAACCATCCGCTTGCCGGGAGCGTGGCGTCGTAAGAAATCATACGATTGCTTAAAGGGCGTGACGGAAAGCGGAACGTTGGTTTTCTGGCTCGCCCAGTTCATCTGCTCGTCCTCCCACAACCAGACGTGGTCCACCGTGGGATAGGCTTCCAGCAGGCGACCAAGCCGGGCCTCGAGAATATCTCTTGCCGCCACGGATTCCGGATCGATCCGGGGGCCCGGGATCTTGGGATCCGGCGGCACGTAATGCGCCTCCGGCGGTGTCGCCCGAAAAATCTCATCGGGGATCTGGTACGGTTCGAACCCCACGCCGGTTCGGATGCCGAGCTGCTGTGCATAGCGGAACGCCTCGGCCCACAGCCGCTGAGCGAATTCCTCATCCTCCCAGCAGCTTGTCGCCCGCGTGGTGGCCTCGGCGCCGAAGACTTCGTCCGCATAATAGTCAGCGGACCCCATGCCGAAGCGGGAAGTTCGTTCGGGCAGGTACCCCCACCGGTTGGTGGCGCTCGTGTCGGTATAGGCGAGGTGGCCGGCCCCGGCGTATTCGAACGCCAGAAACGACTCTGTCCACTGCTCGGCACTCGAATACACGTGAACGCCGAGCGTGTTAAATCGCATCCTGACCATCGCCTCGAGATACGCCCGCCAGTCCTCGCGGTTGTACACGGTGACGCAATTGAGAAAGTCAGGCCATGGAACCAGCCCTCGCACCTTGAATCGCGGCTCGGCGTGCCAGGATTGACCCACGGCCGGAAGATTAAGGCCTCCGCTGGGATCAAGTGGGTAGACTTCTCCATCCAGCCCAAAGAATGCGCCCTGACGCTCGATGAAATCGAACACCGCGTAAAGAACCGCCTGCGATGTGGCGCCGGTTAAGTTCACACGTTGACTCGCCTCGCGTGTAATCTGATAGGCTTCGGGATTTTTGAAGAGGCCCTTATCAACGCTGAGAGAGAAGACGAAATCCCTGGACGCCGGGGTTGCGATCTCCTGCGCTGCTTCGATGGGCTCGCCTGCCAGACCAAGACTTCGCAGTCCCCGCGCCAATTCACGCGAAGCTAACTTCTGATCAAAAACGGATTCCGGCTGCAGAACAATCCATACCATCTGCGACG
>DATDGR010000314.1:0-12854 GCA_036521995.1 Terriglobia bacterium
CCCCCCCTGTACCTTTTCAAGTAGCTGCTGGATGTAGTAAGCCAGTAGTGAGCTCGGCCGCCCGCCAGGAGTGCCTATGACCCCCTGCGCCCGTCGAGCGCCTGGGGAGGACGTGCACCCTGGTGGGGTGGTCCGTGGGGAAAATCCAGTGGGGAGTTCGCGCCGATTCTGAGCGCCAGTACAGGGGATGACGTTTCCGCACGGCAGGCTGAGGGAAAGGAGACGACTTGCAGACTCTGGTACCAAACCACTTTCGCTTTTTCGTAGGTATCGATTGGGGATCCCAGCGGCACAGGATTTGTCTATTGAACCGGGAGGGCACCTGGCAACAGGAGCGCTGGGTGGACCACAACGGGAGCAGCTTGGCGGACCTGGTCAGCTGGTTGCTCAGCCAAACCTCGGCTTCGCCCGGCGAGATTGCGGTGGCCATCGAAGTGCCTCGCGGTCCGATCGTCGAGACCCTGGTGGAGCAAGGGTTCGCGGTGTTCTCGATCAATCCCAAACAGCTCGACCGCTTCCGCGATCGCTATTCTCCGGCCGGGGCTAAGGATGATCGCCGGGATGCTTTTGTCTTAGCCGATGCCTTGCGCACGGACCTGCATGGTTTCCACGCCGTGCGCCTGGATGATCCCGCCATTATCCGTCTCCGCGAGCTGTCGCGACTCGAGGACGACGTGAACCAAGAACAGAACCGCCTGAGCAATCAACTCTGGGAGCAGTGGCGTCGCTTCTTTCCGCAATGGCTGCAACTGTCGCCCTCCGCCGATGAACCCTGGGCCTGGGAACTGTTTCAAGCCGCGCCCCTACCCGGCAAGGCAACTAGGCTCTCGCAAACCCGGATCGCCCGGGTCCTCAGCCGGCATCGCATCCGCCGCTTGAACGCGCAACAGGTGCACGCCGCTCTGTCCAGCGCTCCTCTACGATTGGCGCCCGGGGCCGCCGAAGCCGCCAGCGAACACGCCCTATTGCTGCGGCCTCGCCTGCGCTTGTTGCAGCAGCAGCGCTTGGAAATCGCCCAGCGCCTTCAGGCCTTGCTGGAGGACTTGGCCGGTCCCGAGAATGCCGGCAGCCCCTCCGAGCATCGTGACGCCGAAGTCCTTCTATCCTTGCCGGGAGTGGGAAGACAAATCGCCGCCACGATGCTCAGTGAAGCCTCCCAAGCCATTGCCGAACGAGATTACCATGCTTTGCGCTGCTATGCGGGCGCGGCTCCCATCACCAAACGCAGTGGCAAGAAGATGACCGTCTGCATGCGCCGGGGTTGCAACGAGCGCTTGCGCAATGCTCTCTATCATTGGTCGCGGGTCAGCGTGACTTGCGACCCGCACAGCAAAAAAGTCTACGCCGAAATGCGCGCCCGGGGTCACTCGCACGGTCGGGCTCTGCGGGGCATGGCGGATCGCTGGATCGAAGTTCTGATCTCTATGCTCCAGCACCGGACGCTTTATGATCCCAAACGGAGGGCAGCATGACAGCTTCCCCGCTACTGGCTTACTGCATCCAGCAGCTACTTGACAAAGGTGGGGAGGTCCTCCCCCCCCGGTCGAAAAATTTCAAAAACGAACCCGAGAAGTTACTTAGAATCAACAAAAATGGCGAAAAACGAACCTAGAACGAACCTAAACGAACCCGAGCTTTGATGATGATGGTCCAAATAAATGCTTTAGAATCAGCCAGGCGTTTTGCGGAGTGACAAAACGAACCCGACAAGCGCAACCCTAGAGAAATCAATCAGAAAGACACAAAAGGGTGATGCTGGCCCAAGGAGCAGATTTCTTGCTGCCGCGAAGGACGCGATCCCTATCATGAATCACTTTTGACCTAAGCCGGCTTCAGGGCAAACGCCCATTGCGTTCCTGGCGGAATCGGGTATAATCCGCGACACAATTCGCGGAACGTCAATCAGCGGCCCTGCAGTCACGTGACGGCGCGGAGGGAGGCTTATGAACGGAGCAGATTCGGGATCCTCGGTGAGTATCGGAAAACTGATCGTGGTGCCGGCCATCATCACGCTCGTGATCACGGTGGTGCGTCTGGTCGGAGAGCTTCAGCATTGGGGAATGCCTTGGGTGAGCAATGCGGCCGGCGGCCCAGGGGCGATCCTCGGCATTTCGTGGCTGCCGCTTTTGTTCGGACCCTATTTTGCGTGGAAACTCGCAGCCGCAGGCGAGGGCCCGGCGAGCTCCGGCAAGGCGATCGGAATGTGCGCCCTGGGTCTGGTGGTGCTCATTCTGGGCGGAGCCGCCTTCGGAATCGGCATCAACAAGCACATGACGGCCCTGATTCTTGTCGGATTCGCGATCATGTTGGTGTCGGCGTTCATCCCCCGGATGGGTTGGCGCTCCTTCGGGAACACCCTGCTGGCGTACGCCTTCGCCGCCCGAATCCCGGTGGTGGTGGTGATGTTCATGGCCATGAGCGCCAACGGCGGGCAGGGCTGGGGCACGCACTACGACGTGGCAGGTCCCGGCTTCGTCGTCACCTCGTTCGCTCAGAAGTTTGTCGATTTGGCCGTGCTTCCACAGATGAGCCTTTGGATCGGGTGGACGGCGGTCATCGGCGGCTTGGTCGGCAGCGTCGTCATCGCCATCTTTCATCCGGGCAAGCGGGCCGCGACCGCCGCTGCTTAGGGTAAGGCGCCTGGATTGGCAGGCCGCGAACAAACTCTCGGACGATGTCATCCTGAGCAAGGCGAAGGATCTGCTTATTTATGTTCAATAAGATACAGCGGATGCTTCGCGAAGTTTACCCGGAGCTCCTTCGCGGCTGTCAGGACCGTTTGCCGAGGAAAAGCGACGGGCTCAGCATGACAGACTCCCTTTTCCCGCTGCCGGCTGGCCTAAAGCACAATCAGGCCGCGCCGGACTCCGAGGACTACAGCTTCGGCGCGGCTCGAGGCGCCCAGTTTGTTGAAGATGGAAGTGACGTGAAATTTCACCGTGTGCTCCGAGATCTTGAGGCGCCAGGCAATCTGCTTGTTGGCGAGGCCGGCCGCCAGCAGATTGAGCACCTCGCTCTCGCGGGGTGAAAGCGGTTCGTCAGGGGCCGAGGCCAGCGGCGTTACCTCGGTGCCCGCCCGCGAGGCGCCTGATCGGCCTAACGCGCCCCGCCCCATCCCCAGGCGTCCGGCCACCTCGGGATGCAGTACCACCAGGCCGGCCGCCGCCGCTTCGACCGCAGCCTGGATCTGCTTCGCGCTCGCCCAGGCGGGCAAGACTCCGCGCACGGTCGAGTCGCGGAGCGCCGCTGCGGCCGCAGCGAATTCGGCTTCGGCCACCAGCCACACCCGCGCTGGAGGCCTGGCATCGAGGTCGGCGAAGTCCGGGGCCTCGGGTTCGGGCGATGAAGCGAACGATTCATCGAAGCGGGGGCGCTCCAGCAGGACGTCGGCCTCGGCCTGCCCGAGTTCCTGGCGCGGGCCGGCTTGTCCCAAGCCGGCCAAGCTGCTTCCGGCCAGCTTGAGGGAGGGAGCGGACTTCACCAGCGCCTCTAGCCCGGCCAGTTCAACCGCCGAGTTGGCACACACAAACACTCGAATCACGGTGTCTCCGGACGCTGGCCGCCCGGCGGATCGCCGCAGGCGGACCGCATTTACTTCGCCACCGGACGCTCGCCGACGGTGACCACGACTTCCGCCGCCGACCCGCCCCGGATAATAGACGCTTTCACCGCCTGGCCGATGCGATCGCCGGTCAGGAAGGTCTGGATGTCATCGGTGTCGCGTACGGGACTGGAATCGAGCGCCAGGAGCACGTCTCCCAGGATGAGGCCGGCCTTCTCCGCCGGGCTGTCCGGCTCCACGCCCAGGATCACGATGCCGGTGTGGTGGGCGAGCTTCAGGGATTCCCGCAGCTTCCGCGGGATCCGGACGGGCGCCATGCCCACGCCCAGAAAGCCGCGACCCACGTGTCCCCTCTTTTCGAGTTCGGCGGTCACACGTTCCACCGTGGCCGCCGGTATCACCACGGCTCCATACCGCGAGAGCCCGGAAGTCGCGATGCCGAGCACGCAACCCTGGTGGTTCACCACGGCTCCGCCCGAGAAGTTGGGATGAAGGTTGCGGTCGAGGCGCACGACCGGGTCCAGCACGCCGCCCCGCCAGGTGCGCCAGGCCGGCCCCACCACGCCGATCATGGCTAGGCTAGCTCTGGAGCCTCCTTCAGCGGTGCGGCCCGCGGCCAGCACGGCGTGCCCGACTTTCAAGGTCGAGATGTCGCCGGTCTCGGGCAGCGGCAGGTTCACACCATCAAGTTTAAGGATCGCCAGGTCGGTACTGGGATCGCGGCCGGCCAGAGTAGCGGCGGCGGTGCGGCCGTCCGGCAGCGTGAGGGTGATCTCCTCATCGCGCTCGACACTGTGGTCAGCCGTCACGACGATTCCCGGCTTCCAATGCACTCCGCTCGACGGGATGCGTCCGCGCGCGTGCACGGCCACCACCGCGGGTCCAACTTTTCCGATGGCGCTCGCCGACTCGTCTGAGAGCGCTCGCCAAGTGCTTCCAAAGGGTTCTTGCATGCTTGCCTCCAGGGTCTCCCCAAGTTCTGTTCGCCCGGCCGGATGTTCCGCCCGAACAATTCCAAGCTTAGGGGAAAGCCGAGACGGAGCACATCACCCGAACGGCTAGGTGCCGACCCGGAAATTTGGCTAGCGGCAGCGGAGTCGATGAGAAATACCGGAAAGGAGGCTTGGTCGATTTCGGCGCGAGCATGGGCTTGAATGCGCCTGACCCGCTCGACGGGTCCGGGCTGGTTTGGATCGGGAGGAATTGGAGGTTATTGAAGGCGCTGCAACGGCAACTCGGCTTTCACGGAAGGGGCGGGGCCGGAGCCCCGCTCTCACCTGGACTCAGTTTTCTGAAGGCCCGTTGTTCACCGCGTGTTTGGCAAGCGCGTAACTGGCGCCCGCCGCCTCATTTCCATTGACCATGGGAACGATCGCCCCGGCGGCCAGGTCAGGCGTCACGATGGCGCCTTGCTCTTCCCGCAGGAAAATTAAGCGCGCGGCCGAAGCCTCATAGTCCACCGTGATCAGATCGCCCAGTTTGATTTGCGAGGTGGCGACCAAGTTGGAGAGGGGGAACACCAGGTGCCGCTCGATGGCGCGCTTCAGATGCCGGGCGCCAAATCGCATGTCGATGCCTTCGCGCAGCAGGTAGTCGCGGGCCGGACGCGTGCAGTTAAAGACGAACTGCCGTTCGCCGATGGAGGCCATAATGCGCTCCTGGACTCGGCTCAGCTCGATGTCTAGGATCTGTTCCAGGTGGTCCTGCTTGAGGGAGCGGAAGACGATTACCTTGTCAATCCGGTTCATGAACTCAGGCGAGAATTTGCGCCGCGCCGCTTCCGACGCTACCCGGTAGATCTTCTGATCGAGCGCGTCGTCGTTCTCGCACGGGCCCGAGGCAAATCCCAGGCTGCCGCTCATCAGCTTGTTCACCTCAACGGAGCCCAGGTTGGAAGTGAGGAAGATCATGGCGCGGGAGAGGTCCACGCGGCGGTTATCACCGAGCGTCAGCGTGGCCTTATCCAGGATACCGAGCAGCAACTGCCAGAGCGCATCGCTCGCTTTCTCGATTTCGTCGAACAGAACCAGTGACAACTTTATTTTGTCCGTGTAGTATTGCTCCAACGTTTCCTGCGTAATCAAGGGCTGAGTCTCGCGGTGGCCGAGATATCCCGGCGGCGACCCGATCAGCTTGGCGATCTCATGGCTGTGCTGGAACTCCGCGCAGTCGATCTTTAGAACCGCGTTGGGCGTCCCGAAGAGCGCCTCGGCTGAAGCTTCCACCAACCGTGTCTTGCCGGACCCGGTTGGACCGAGAAGCAGAAGGTTGGAGACCGGCCGTCCAGGCGTGGAGAGCCCCGCCAGATGGACCTGGTATACGCGAGCCAGCCGGCGGACTGCCCGCTCCTGCCCGATCACTCTTCGGGCCAAAGCAGCCTCGAAGTCCCGAACTTCAGGACTATGAGCCGTCGGATCTAAGACCGTTTGATAAGTCGCCATGGTACCTCGCCCCCTATTCACCAGCTAAAGCTGCAAGCTGGCAAACCTCCCCTTCCGAAGCTGATTGAGTTTCACTTCCAAAGTCCCCCGCAACAACTTGAGTTCGGTCGCGAACCTGTTTCGAAGCTCGCGGTCCGAGAGCACCTCGAGCGCCGGCCACTGAAAGTCGGCGATCTCCAGATGGACGCTGCGAATCTCGCCGAGCAGGTTTCGCAGGTACTCCGAATCGTTGAGCATGGGCTGCACGAAATCGTGTGACGCCCTCCGTCTGAGGCTTGGCCAATCCACCCGAACAAAGGGGTGGTTGGCTGCAACCGCCTGGACCACATCGTCGCTGATCCTCGGCCTGCGCCCGAGAGAAGCGAGTTGGATCTGGCGCACACGCCCCTTCTTTCGCACGTTGTGGACCAAATAGTACGAACTGCCGCGCTTCCGAATGAAAGCCATGGGTCCTTTGCCTGCACTTGTGGTGGAAGCCGCTGCCACCACGGGCGGCCCTGTTCAATTGATTCTGGCTTCAATACCTTAGCCCTATGCCAACACCCGTAGTGCACAATGTTCCACCACAAGTCACCCCTGTCAAGTCTAAAGTTTTTGATTATTGCCATCAGTAATCCTTCTCGACCTACTAACCATTCGGTTTCAAAGTGGAACCATCTGGTCTGAATCGGGAAGCGGCTCTGGTCACACTGAGGTAGTGACAGATTCGAGCTCAACGTTTCGAGCTGCCCAAGCCAACGGAGGATGCCTTCTCCTGGACTCATCGGCATGCCTGTATATCGGATGCTGGGGTCGAGACGGACAAAGGTAAAATTAATGTCAGATATTTGTGATAACAATGTCGGCAACTGGTATCGATGACGCGTGTATCATTGCCGCGTCCGAGCAGGTTTTCGATCACGAACACCGGCGGGTGCCTTGGGGTAATCTTAAATTAGATCAAGGCTCGCGATACATAGGCCCTGGAACCTGAGCCATACCCTTCAAGGATAATGCGGGCGTGGAGCACGTCGTGCACAGGGCCAGGGAAAGCTGCCGTGATATAATCTGCATTTGGGGGTACGCGTATGGCGATCGATTATTACGAGAAGATATGGCACAACGGCGAGTTCATTCCCTGGGACACCGCGACCATCCACGTCGGCTCGCACGTGCTGAGCTACGCGTCCTGTATCTTTGAAGGCATCCGCTGCTACGAGACGCCGCAAGGACCGGCCGTCTTCCGTCTGAAGGAGCACACTCGGCGGCTCTTCAATTCCTGCCGTGTTTACCGGATGGAGCCCGAGTACAGTCACGAGCAGATCGACGAGGCGATCATTGAGCTGGTGCGTGTGAACCAGGCTCCCGCCTGCTACATTCGCCCGGTGGTGTTTCGGGGCTACGGGGACTTGAGCGTCAATCCCATCAAGAACCCGATTGAGACCTATATCTTCTGCTGGAAATGGGGCCAGTACATGGGCCACGGCTCGGTGGAGGCTGGGGTCGACGTCTGCGTCTCGAGCTGGCGCCGGATGGCTCCGGACACGCTGCCCGCTATGTCCAAGGCAGCCGCCAACTACATGAACTCGCAGTTGATCAAGATGGAAGCCATGACCAACGGCTTCGCGGAGGGCATTGCTCTGGACGCTGCCGGTTACGTGAGTGAGGCGAGCGGGGCCAATCTTTTCCTGGTGCACGACGGCAAGCTGCTCACGCCCCCCCTGGCTTCGGCCGTACTGCCGGGAATCACCCGGGACACCGTTATGACGCTAGCCCAGGAGCTGGGCTATGCCGTGCTTGAGCAGGAGCTCGCCCGGGAAATGCTGTACCTCGCCACGGAAGCCTTCTTCACAGGCACCGCCGCCGAGATCACACCCATCCGGTCGGTGGACCGGATCCAGGTCGGTTCCGGAAAGCCGGGGCCTGTCACGCGCCGGCTTCAGGAGCGCTTCTTCGATGTAGTCCGGGGCCGCGTCGAGGACCGTTACGGCTGGCTCACCTTCTGCCAGCAAGCCGTGGGCGCCGCACCCTGAGCGTTTCCTGGGACGGCGGGGGGCGAGGGCCGCTTTAAGCCGTGAGATTGAGACCGCTGCCGCTGGTGTTGGTCGAGGCGGCGGGACCAGTCTCCAGCACGGAGCTGGAACTGGCGCTCTCCGAGGGCCGGACGCCATGATGATGCCGTCCGAGCTGATGAGTAACCGCTGCCAGGGCTTGTTGGGCGGCGGAGAGATTGCCGGATTGCAGAGCCTGGCCCAGCTGGCTGAAGGCTTTGCCGAGGGGAGTGCTGCTGTTCTGCGCGGCGGCGGGAGCGTTTTTTGCCAGGTTCGCGTAGTCGGCCTGTGCCTGACTCAAATTGCCGGAACGTAAGTCCGCGGTCAGTTGCTGGAATTCGCTCAGGGCCTGCGCCTGCGAGTCCTTTTGGAAGGTCGGGGTCGCGGAAGGATCTGTAATGCTCGGTATTGACATGGTTCACCTTGCCTTTCGTATTAGAATCAAGGCATCCGTCGGCCGGATGCCGATAACTCCACAAGTAGCTTATCGGCCGATTCTCCGATTTCAATCGTCGCTCTCAATCTGCTGATTCAAAGGGCTTTACCAGGCGAAGGCGCAAGCTGGTAAGGTGTGCCACTGGGCAGCTCTGTCCCGATGCACGGCAGAATCTGCCTTGGCGTGCTTTCCGTATCGTTAGGTTGTTTACCCCTTTGCAAACTCCGCGCTCGCGTGGTAACCTCACTCCGGAGAGCCCGTTGGTGAGGACTGTCCAAAGGCCATGGACCTCGACGAGCTATTGAAGACCGTCTGCGAGGGCAAAGCCTCTGACTTGCACCTGAAGGTGGGCAATGTGGCCCACATGCGAGTGGACGGCGAGCTGCGTCCCGTGCCCAAGTCTCAGACCTTGTCGTTCGAGGATGTCGAGAAGATTGCGGCGGTCGTCATGAACAAGCGCCAACGGGACGCATTTGAGAAGGTCAACCAGGTTGACTTTGCCTATAGCGTCTCCGGTCTTGGCCGCTTCCGGGTGAACGTCTTTCGACAGAGAGGCACGGTCGCCATGGCGCTCCGGGTCATTCCCGAGAGCGTTGACTCCCTTGAGAAACTCCAGCTACCCAAGGTGATCGAAACGCTGGCGGACGAGCGCCGGGGACTGGTGCTGGTGACAGGCGTCGCCGGGTCGGGCAAGAGCACGACGCTGGCCGCCATGATTGACCGGGTCAATTCAACCCGGCACGCGCACATCATCACCCTCGAGGATCCCATCGAGTTCCTGCACCGCGATAAAGCGGCTATCGTCGACCAACGCGAAGTGGGAGAGGACATTCCCGATTTTCAATCCGGCTTGCGCGCCGCTCTCCGCCAGGACCCTGACGTGATTCTGGTGGGCGAGATGAGGGATAGCGAGACCATTCAGACGGTGCTGATGGCGGCCGAAACCGGCCACACTGTCTTCTCCACCTTGCATACGCTCGACGCCGCCGAGACCATCCAGCGCGTCATCTCGGTGTTTGCGCCGCACGACCAGCAGCAGATCCGGCTGCAGCTTGCTTCCACCCTGAAGGGTGTGGCCGCTCTGCGTCTGCTCAAGCGGAAGGGCAGCGACGGACGCGTGCCAGCGGTTGAGGTTCTGGTGGCCACGAACTATATCCACGACTGTGTCGTTAACCCTGACAAGACTCCGTTGATTCACCAGGCGATTGCCGCCGGGTTCTCTCAATACGGAATGCAGACCTTTGATCAGTCTCTCTTCAGCCTGTACTCCGAGGGGTTCATCGATCTGGAAGATGCACTGCCGCAGGCCTCGAAACCGGATGAATTCAGGCTGCGGGTTGCCGGCATCCACTCCGAGTAGACCCGCGGCCCGCCCGGGTGAACCGCTTTGACCGCCCCCAGGCTGAGGTCCAAAGACCCGTTCGCAGCGGCTCTGGCCCTGCTCGCCGGCCGCCCCTATTCCGTGGCCGAGCTGAAGCAGAAGCTGCGCGCCAAGGCCATCGCCGCGGCCGCCATCGACGAGACCATCACCCGGCTCAAGAAGCTCGGCTTCCTGGACGACCGCAAGCTGGCCGAAGAGTACGCGTCCTCGCTGGTTCGGAATCGCGCCTTGGGGCGCTTCCGGGTGGAGCGTGAACTGAGAGCCCGCCGGGTAGACCCCCGCGCCGTCCAGCCTGCCGTCGACCACGCCTTCCGGGAGACCGACGAGGGGGCCCTGCTCGAAACCGTCCTGGACAAGAAGATACGCACCCTGCGCCTGCCGCTCACCCGGGCCCGGCTTTACGCTTTGTGCGCCAGCTTGAAGCGGCGCGGATTCCGCTCCGGTGATATCATTAAAGCTGTCCGCACCAGGCCCGAGCTTGCACCCGTGGCCGAGGAGGCGGATCCGGAGTCGCTGGAGGAGTAGGCCGCTCCGTTTCTCGTGATTTGGCCCCTCTCAGCGGACAGTTCCTGGATTCCGCCTTCGCGGGAATGACCGTTCGGGGCGGGCCTCTGTGTCTTGAACTTTCGAGTGTCGATTTTTGGGGAAACGAACCCGTCATGTTGTTGAAAATAAAGGCTCGGGGTTTTTGGAGCGGCCGGCGAGGGTTGCATCGCGTAGCCCCAAGAGAGATCTGGAACCCCCGCCTTGGCGGCAATAGCTGTCCGCGCGTCTTCTGCCGTTGAACGTTCGACTGTCGACCTTCAACTGCTTTTTTGGGGAAACGAACCCGTCATGTTGTTGAAAACAAAGGATTGGCTTTCGAGAAGGAGTGCAAAATGAGCCCCGAAATGACTCCATTTGAGGCTGAAAAAGCCCAAAATGGGCTCAAGATGCCGGGTGTTCGCGGGCGCCCCCGGTTCGGGAGACGCCAGGCCGATTATTGATCTATATCGTTTATAATGAACAATCTAGGTGGCCGTCGGCCGCAAAACTGGTTGATTTAGGCTCAGATCTCGAAAGTTAGGCTAATGCTATCCTCGGACCAGATTCGCCAGACCTTTCTCGACTTCTTCCGCCAGCGCGACCATCGCGTGGTGCCATCCTCGTCCCTCGTCCCGGCCGGGGATCCCACCCTCCTTTTCACCAACGCCGGCATGAACCAGTTCAAGGACGTCTTTCTGGGCCGTGAGAAGCGCGACTACCTACGGGCCGCAAGCTCGCAGAAGTGCGTCCGGGCCGGAGGCAAGCACAACGACCTGGAACAGGTGGGCCGCACCACCCGCCACCACACTTTTTTCGAAATGCTGGGTAATTTCTCCTTCGGCGATTACTTCAAGGCTCAGGCGATCCCCTGGGCTTGGGAGCTGATCACCAGCCCGGCGACCGGCTACGGCATTCCTGCGGACAAGCTCTATGTGACCGTCTTCCGGGAAGATGACGAGGCTGACGAGATCTGGCGCAGCAACGTAGGCGTCCCCAAAGACCGCATCTTCCGCATGGATGAGAAAGACAACTTCTGGGCCATGGGCGATACCGGTCCGTGCGGGCCCTGCTCCGAGATCCATTACGATATGGGCCCGGAGGCGAGCGATCTCGGCCACGCCGATTGCAAGTTCCCCTGCGATTGCGGGCGTTACGTCGAGTTGTGGAACCTTGTCTTCATGCAATTCAACCGCGACGAGAGCGGGGCCATGACACCTCTCCCCCGCCCCTCGATCGACACCGGAGCCGGTTTGGAGCGTCTGGCGGCCGTCCTGCAAGGCAAGCTTTCGAATTTTGACACTGACCTCTTCCGCCCGCTGATCGACGAGGCCGCCCTGCTAGCCAAGGTCGAATACGGCGCCAATCACGAGACCGACGTCTCCCTGCGAATCATCGCCGACCACGCGCGGGCCTCGACGTTTCTGATCTCCGACGGAGTGCTGCCTTCGAACGAGGGCAGCGGCTACGTGCTGCGCAAGATTCTGAGGCGAGCTCTGCGCCACGGACGAATGTCAGGTATCGAAGGGACCTTTCTTTACAAAATCGCTGGTCACGTCGCAGACCGAATGCAGCAAGCGTATCCGGAGCTGCTCGACGCGGTCCGCGTCGTTTCCGCCGTTATTAGGCACGAAGAGGAGCGCTACGAGACCACGCTCTCGCTAGCCCTCAAACACCTGAACAGTGAGATCAAAATCGCAGCTTCGCAAGCTGTTAGCAAGACCGGCGTTAACGTCGATCTGTGGGAG
Organism: Terriglobia bacterium; assembly: GCA_036521995.1. Lineage (GTDB taxonomy): Bacteria > Acidobacteriota > Terriglobia > UBA7540 > UBA7540 > Gp13-AA77. Next base: position 12,121 of record DATDGR010000314.1, read on the forward strand.
CGAGCAGATGGAACTCTCCAACTTCGGAGCGGACCGCCGGTCGCGATACCAGGCAACGCCGCATTCCAGCTTTATGACACGTTTGGCCTCTCGCTGGATCTACTGGAGGACGAAGGTTCGTGGCGGGGCTTCAGCGTCGACAGGACCGGGTTCGAAGCGGCCATGACGCAGCAGCGCGAGCGCGCTCGTGCAAGCTGGAAAGGCGCTGAGAAGAAGGCTGCTTCGCCCGACTACCTCAGACTCGCCGAGGCACACAAGACCGAGTTTCTCGGTTATACGGAAAACGAAACCCGCGACTCGCGCATTCTGGCGCTGATGGTGAAAGGCGCGCCGGTGAATGAAGCTGCGCCGGGGACCGAGGTCGAAATCATCCTCGATCGCACGCCCTTTTACGCTGAAGCGGGCGGCCAGATCGGCGATACCGGCTACTTTACCGAGCCGGGTTCGCCCCGCCACGTGGCCGAGGTCAGTAACACTTACCGTCCTGTGACCGGAATCACAGCCCATAAGGCCGTGGCGCGCGAGACTGTGCGGGTGGGCGATCTGGTGACTGCCCGGGTGGATGCCGAGCGCCGGGAACAGATCAAGCGCAATCACACCGCCACGCACCTGCTGCACGCCGCGTTGCGAAAGGTGCTGGGCACGCACGTGAAGCAGGCCGGGTCACTGGTGGCGCCGGACCATCTGCGCTTCGATTTCACCCACTACGCCTCGGTGGACCGGCAAGACCTCAC
>DATDGR010000315.1:0-2443 GCA_036521995.1 Terriglobia bacterium
TCACCGCCGCCCCGTCTTTCACCTGCAGGCTGTCCCCGCTGAAGATCACCGTGTTCGGAAGAAGCGCCTGACCCCCTACGGTCGCATTCAGGCTCCCCGCCACTGACCCGATTACCGCTGAACCGGCATAGACCGGAGCTGCTGCCAGCACTCCTAAGAGTAGAAGCCTGATCAAAGTCCGTAACGCGAGTTGCTTTGTCGACATGCTCAATTCTCCTTTTTGAAGGTCGGGCACCGCATCCTTAATACCCGAACTCGAATGCCCCCTTGCTCCAAGAACCACTTAAGTCTATGTAAGCAGGAAAACCTTGTCAAGTACCCTCTTTGTCGTTTTTTTAGAAAGTTTCTGGCCCCCCCCGCAGCCCCCGGACCGCGACGGGAGCGGGCTCGGGGCCGCCGAGCCCATTCCGTCACGAAGGAATCACTCCCCTACAATCCGCGCTGCCCGATCAGACTGCGAGTTGGATCTGGATGGTGGGCGGAAACTGCGGTGGACGCCGCACTCTTGCCGCCTGTTCGAAGGCAAACGCAATCTTGATCAAAATGGGCTCGCTGTAGACCCGACCGAAGAATGAGATTCCAACCGGCAGCCCGAAGACGAACCCGGCGGGCACGGTGACGCTCGGATACCCGGCGACGGCCGCCGCGCTGGAGCTGCCACCCGAGTCGTGGTCGCCGTTCACCAGATCGGTGATCCACGCCGGACCCCCGGTCGGCGCCACCAGAGCATCGAGCTTGAACTTGTCCATTACGGCGTCGATCCCTTCTTCGCGCGACAGCTTTCGATTGTTCGCGAGCGCGTCCAGGTAGGCCTTTTCGGTCAGCGGTCCCTTGGCCTCCGCCTTTTCAAACACGTCCTGGCCGAAGTACGGCATCTCCTGATCGCGATGCCTGACGTTGAAAGCGATAATCTCCTCCAGCATGTGCACCGGCGCGCCAGGACCCAGCCCAGCCAGGTACGCGTTCAGATCCGCCTTCAACTCGTACAGCAGAACCTCAAACTCGGAATCACCGAATTTGCCCATACTGGGAATGTCCGCCGGGTCCACCAGCACCGCTCCCTGGCGCTTGATCTCGGCCAGCGCATCTTCCATCACCCGGTCCACGGCGTCATTAAATCCGAAGAATTTTCGCGCCACACCGAGGCGTGCCCCGCTCAACCCGCTGCGATCGAGAAAGCGCGTGTAGTCACGAGCTGCCTTGCCCTGGCTCTGTTGGGTCACCGGATCGTCCGGGTCGACTCCGGCCAGCGAGCCTAGCAGGATAGCCGCGTCGGCGACGGTCCGCGCCATCGGACCAGCGGTGTCCTGGCTCTGCGAGATCGGGATAATGCCCGCCCGGCTTACCAAGCCGACCGTCGGCTTGATCCCGACCAGCCCGTTCGCCGACGAAGGGCAGACGATAGACCCGTCTGTTTCCGTACCCACCGCCGCGGCGCAGAAATTGGCGGAGGCGGCCGCGCCCGATCCCGAGCTCGACCCACATGGGTTCCGGTCGAGCGCGTAGGGATTGCGCGTCAGGCCGCCACGCCCGCTCCAGCCGCTGGTGGAGTGACTCGAGCGGATGTTGGCCCACTCGCTCAGATTCGTCTTGCCCAGGATCACCGCCCCGGACTCGCGCAGCCGCCGGGCCACGAACGAGTCGCGTAGCGGCCTGGAGCCCATCATCGCCAGCGACCCGGCCGTGGTCATCATGCGATCGGAGGTGGCGATGTTGTCTTTGATCAGCACCGGGACGCCGTGCATCGGACCTCGCGGACCGCTTTCCCGGCGTTCTCCGTCAAGCGCATCCGCGATCTGCAGAGCGTCGGGATTGATCTCGATCAACGAATTCACCGCCGGGCCGTTTCCAGCGGCTCCTTGGGGCCGGTCGAGCATCTCGACACGTTCCAGGTATTTCTCGGTGAGGAAGCGCGCCGTAAACTTCCCCGACCTCATGCCGTCCTGAAGTTGCGCGATCGTAATCTCCTCGAGTTCGAAGGACACGTTGGCCCGGTGCGGCGTTGCTGCTTTTGCCGCGCCGAGTCGTGCCGCGCCCGAGGCCCCTACCGCCACCAGTGCCGCCGGCCCTACGCGGAGAAACCGCCTTCTGCTTACCGCGCTGCTGCCCTGCTGATCCCGCCGCCCCATGTTTCCTCCGCCACCTCACTGATCCGCTGCGCCGCCATTGTACTCCAGGGAGCTGCCTGCCGGGCGGCCCGACCTGCCTGATGGTGTTCGGCACGTAGCTGTCGTACTCGACCGGCCGCGCCGAAGCGAACGGCATCGCCATCATGTACAGGAAGTCGCTGGCCGGCTGCATCAAGGTGACCTGCAGCGTCAGCGGGTCAGGCGCGGACAGGCCGGAGATGGTGTTGGAGTTCTGGAAGGCCGTGATGTTCGCCGCCGTCGGCGGGTGCGCCTTGGTGTTCGCGAAGTACGCCAGCTCGTTGTTGCAGTACGTG
>DATDGR010000316.1:0-4222 GCA_036521995.1 Terriglobia bacterium
GTGCATTGCCTGCGTTCATGAAGGCCAGATCTGGGCCAGCGCGGAGGAGTTGGGCTTCGTGCTGGAGGCCTTGCGGGAGCCACAGCCGCTCCGGGTGGCGAACCACGCAGGGGCTCCGCTGCTCACCAAGCGGGAGATGGCGGTGGTGCGGTGTGTGGCCGAGGGGCTGACCAACCGGGAAGTGGCGGCGCAACTGGGCCTGAGCGAGCACACGGTAAAGAACTATATGTTCCGGATCTTTGACAAGCTGGGGGTCTCCAGCCGGGTAGAGTTGGTTCTCTACGTGGCAAGCCAGACGCGGAGCAGTGCGAGTTCCGACAGCGTCGGGCCTGAAGCGCTTCCAAGCACCACGGTGGCAGTGGCCGCAGGATCGTAACAGGCAACCGCAGCGAGGTCCTCGCCGACCGAGCATCTCACGGTCACGTTCCAGCGGTCGGGTGTTCGAACCCAGCCGTGCTGGCACGTGACTGTTCCCCAGTTGTTCCTCGATTGTTCCTCGGTTGTTCCCAACGGCTCCACGGAGCCCCTGCGTTTGGGCTTTTTCCAAGAGATCAAAACTCGGAAAAAAGCGGAAGCAAAATGGGAACAAAATGTCAAAAATACCCTGGTAAACCGGCCTTTATGACGTGGGTAAAGGCTAGACGAATCAACAAGCTAGCAAATTAGGCCAAATTCGGGACCAAGAGGTCCCCAGTTTAGATCTCGACGCCCCATACCATCATTCCAACGGACTGAAAACCAAAAACTTGCATGGCAAGACGTGCGTCCTCAAGGCTGCGGAGGACCGGCTTTCTGGCGAGGGAGCCATGCTTCGGACCTCGATAGCTGTTCCTTCCAAAAGGGGCGAAACCACCTTGGCGGCCAGACGCTTGGCCTGGACAGGAATTGGATTCTGTCCTCCACGTAGTAGAATCAGGCGCGAGGATCAGGAATGACAAACCAACTCCTTGGTGTGATTATCGGGATGAGCTTAGCGTACTCGCTCGTTCCTGGTGCTGAAATGGAAGAAGAAAGGCCGGCTCCTTCCGCCAGCGTCCCATCCGCTAAGGCCTTCCCGTGGCCGAACGGCAAGCGGATGGCGGTCAGCCTGAGCTTTGACGACGCCCGCCTCAGCCAGATCGATACCGGACTCGCCCTGCTCAAGGACCATCGCGTGCAGGTCACTTTCTTTGTGCAGCCCGAGAACGTCCGCAAGCGCCTTGAAGGCTGGAAGCAGGCCGTCGTGGACGGCCATGAGATTGGAAACCACTCGCAGACCCATCCTTGCACCGGCAATTACGCCTTCTCACGGCACAATGCGCTCGAAGATTACAGCCTGACAATGATGGCGACACAGCTTGACGCAGCGAATGCCGAGATCGAGAGCTTGCTCGGCGTGAAGCCCAGAACCTTTGCTTATCCCTGCGGCTTGAAGTTCGTGGGGAGAGGACTCGACGTCCGCAGTTACGTGCCGCTGGTGGCCGAGCGGTTCTTGCTGGGCCGCGGTTACTTGGACGAGTCGCCCAATGATCCCGAATTCTGTGATCTCTCGCAGGCCATGGGCACGCCGTTCGATGACCTTGACTTCAAGCAGATAAAGAGCCTGGTGGACCAGGCCGCCAAGGACGGCCGTTGGATCATCTTCGTTGGACACGAGATCGGCAAAGGCGGTTTCCAGGTGACGGATGCCGCAGCGCTCGCAGCCCTGTGCGATTACCTGAACGATCCCGCCAACGGGACGTGGCTCGGAACCGTAGCAGAGATTGCGGATTACGTCCGTCGGCAACAGCGCACGAGCGGCAGCAACAAGCAATGAAGCTACGACCAGAGTTCAGTCATATTCAGTCGATGCCCGTGCCACCACCGAGGCCTCTGTCGATTGACATACATAAGCAAGTGGTATATAGTATGCACGGGTCGCTCCTCAAGCGTAGACTGTTCGACCGAGCGAGAGTGTCTTCGTCGATGGCTGCAGGCTCATCCAATCCGCCCCGCCCGAATTCGATTCGCGTGACCCCGGCCAACCGCGCCCAGCGGCCCCGGTTGGGGAGCCATGCCGACCGGACCCGGCAGGGCGCAGGGTACGCTCTCGCCAGGTGGCCGGCGGTGGGGCCCCCCGGGGGTACATACATGCCATTTAGAAGCCAAACTTTCAACTAACTGTTTTATTTAAGTTTACTGACATGATCAGCGAATATCCGCCGACATTATTTTTAAATGAACCCAAACTTGTAACTGACAGATTATAAATATATAAACGTGCGATTACATGTCGAATGCACTTGAGAAAAACGAACCCGAAAAAACCCAAAATTCCGCCTCCAGCGGCGGAAGCCAATTTGCCAAGCCCTTCAGAATCAGTAGAGGGTCTCAAGCTTGGAAAAAAGCGAACCTAAACGAACCCGAAACGAACCCAAAACGAACCCAACCTGGGAGCGGTAAGTCATTTAGAATCAGCAAGGCTTTGTGAGGTTTTAAAAAACGGACCCGAGACAAAACCCGGCAAGCCCGATGGCTTCATATCGACGGAGCTTCACCATCCGCGTTCCTTGTGAGGCTGACTCCTTGCGTTTGGAGTTCTTGCCGGACCGAAGTGAACCAAGTGACAACGTTTCACAGCGCTTTTCGGCGAGCTGCGAGACTGGTCCAGGCGCGAGGCCCGAACCGGTGAGAGCGAGCTCCGGGGTTTCAGGTGACAGCCGCAGCCTCACAACCCGTTATGAAGCCTTTGGTGACAACCGGCGCGCCTCGTGAAACCGATTGGAAAGCCTGGCAAAAATTCCTGCTGGCGCTCTTCGGCCTCGGCCTGGCTCTGCTGCTCGCCCTGGAAGCGACGGCCCTGCGTGAGTCCGGACAGTTTGGACTGGCGATCGCATCGGCGCTAGTGTCACTGATCCTGGCGGCGGTAGTGGCGGTCGGAACCGTCCCGTATCTGGCGCGCCGTACGGCGCTCGGTCGGCTGATGGTGAGACTGGAGTATGAGCCCACACGCGCCGGTCTCATGTACCTGCTGGTGCTGCTGGCAGTCAGCCTGGCCGCGGTGAATACGGGCAACAACCTGCTCTACCTCGTACTGGCGAGCCTGCTCGCCGGCCTCCTCGTGTCCGGTGTTGTCTCGCGGCTGGTGCTGGAAAGGGTCGAGATCGAATTGGCAGTGCCGGAGCATGTCTTCGCGCGGCGGCCGGTGCGAGCCAGGCTTACCTTTCATAACGAAAAGCGGATTTTCCCTTCCTTTGCGGTCACGCTTTCGACCCCGCGCCCAAAGCGGACGCGCGGGCAGGTGTCCCCCCACCCGGCGAGGGCCATCCTCGGCGAGCCGGTTTATTGGGATTATGTCGCCCGCCAGTCCTCCAGCGTCCGACACCTGGAGCTCACCTTTCCCTCCCGCGGCATGTATGCCCAACGCGCCTTTCGCCTGGCGACGCGCTTTCCGTTCGGCCTTCTGGTCAAGGCGCGCACGGTGCCGTTGCGGCAGGAGGTGATCGTTCTGCCTGCGGTCGAGGCCACCGAGGAGTTCTACGAGGTGCTGCCGCTAGTGAGTGGCGAGGTGGAGAGCCTGGCGAAGGGACGCGGGCACGATCTGTATGCCATCCGCGACTATCGCGAGAGTGATGCGGCGCGGCATGTCGATTGGAAGGCCACGGCGCGCGCGCAGCGGCTCAAGGTCCGCGAGTTCACCCGCGAGGATGAGCGGCGGGTGGTGCTGGTGCTCGATGCCCGCCTCCCTCGATCTGACGCTGTCAGCCTGGAGCGATTTGAAAAGGCCGTCAACCTTTGCGCCTGCCTCGCCTGGCACTTTTACGAGATCGGCGCCGAGATGCAGTTCGTCACCCAGGGTTTTGAGACCCGTCTGGAACGCGCCAGCGAGGTGATTTATCCGGCCCTCGAACGCCTGGCACTGGTCGAACCGCGCTTCGATGCGGATGGCGACCTTCTGGCGCGCATCCCGGCCTGCGGTCCGGGGTTTCGGATCGTCCTGACCAGCCAGCCGCGCGGTTCGATTCCCACCGGTCTGTGGAGCACGGCTTACGTTGTTTTCTTCGATTCTCTGGGGCCGTCGCGGTGAAAGCCGTTTGGGAAAGGTTCCGGCGCCGCGGCCCTACCCTGTCAAGCAGTCTAAGAATGTAACTTTCAGCAGATCGTCTTGCAGTGTAAGAATGTAACCCGTCGTGGGGCCGGGGCCTCCTTTTTTCGCTGAATGTGTTTTTGCTTTTTGTCTTTTTCTCCGCGCGCGGTTCTTGCT
>DATDGR010000317.1:0-26029 GCA_036521995.1 Terriglobia bacterium
GGCCGGAACCTGATCTTGGGATTGTGCTTCGACAGCACCTTGGTGATGGCCGCCGTCAACGTCGTCTTGCCATGATCGATGTGACCGATCGTTCCGATGTTCATGTGCGGCTTGGATCGATCGAATTTTTCCTTCGCCATAGCCTATTAGCCTCGTCGCTTGAATTCGCCTTTCAAGTTCTGCAAACCTTATTTTCCCACCGCCCGTCCCTGCACCTTGGCGATGACCTCCTCGGCCACATTCGCCGGCGCCTGGTCGTAGCGCAGGAAGTGCATCGTGTAAGACGCGCGACCCTGCGTGCGCGAGCGCAGATCGGTGGCATAGCCGAACATCTCGGCCAGCGGCACCACCGCACGGATGATCTGCGTCGAGCCGCGCTTCTCCATGCCCTCGATGTGTCCGCGACGGCTGCTCAGATCACCGAGCACATCACCCATGAACTCTTCCGGGACCACCACCTCCACCTTCATCACGGGCTCCAGCAGGACCGGCTTTGCTTTTCCTACGGCGTCCTTGAACCCCATCGAGCCCGCAATCTTGAAGGCCAGTTCTGAAGAGTCGACCTCATGATAGGAGCCGTCCTGGAGCGCCACCTTCACGCCCGTCATCTCGTAGCCACCCAGAACACCCGTCTCCATCGCCTCGCGGATGCCCTGATACGCGGGCCCGATGTACTCCCTCGGCACGCTTCCACCTACTATCTCGTCAACAAAAAGCAGGTTCAGGTCGGGATCAAACTTGTGGGTGGACTTCTTGCGAGTCAGCTCCGCGATCTCTTCGGCATTGGGGTGAGGCAGGGGGTCGACACGCAGATGGACGTGGCCATACTGGCCGCGGCCTCCCGTCTGCCGGATGTACTTGCCTTCGCCCTCGGCGGCCTTCAGAATCGTTTCGCGATACGCCACCTGCGGCCGGCCCACGTTCGCGCCTACGCTGAACTCCCGCATCATGCGGTCCACCAGGATCTCCAGATGGAGTTCGCCCATGCCCGAAATGATCGTCTGTCCTGTGTCGGGGTCGGTGTGAACCTTAAAGGTGGGATCTTCCTGCGTCAGCTTGCCGAGCGCCTGGCCCATCTTCTCCTGATCCGCCTTGGTCTTAGGCTCGATTGCCACTGAGATCACCGGGGCCGGGAAATCCATGGCTTCGAGCACCACCGGATCGTCTTCGACGCAGATCGTGTCACCCGTGGAAACGCTCTTCAGGCCGACCGCCGCGGCGATGTCCCCCGCCAGAACCTCACTGATTTCCTCGCGCTTATTGGCGTGCATCTTCACCAGGCGGCCCACCCGCTCCCGCCGGGCTCGCCGCGGGTTGTAAACCGTGTCGCCGCTCTTGAGGGTTCCCGAATACACCCTCAGAAACGCCAGTTGGCCCACGAACGGATCGGTCATAATCTTGAAGATCAAGGCCGCGAACGGTGCGTTGTCGTCAGGCGGCCGGATGATCCCCTTCTCCTCATCGTCGGGTGCTGAGCCCTCGATCGCCGGGACATCCAGCGGAGAGGGCAGGTAGTCTACCACGGCGTCGAGCAAGAGCTGAACCCCTTTGTTCTTGAAGGCCGACCCGCAGATCACCGGAAAGACACGCATGGCGATCGTATTCCGCCGCAGGCTGGACTTGAGCTCTTCAATCGTGACCGGCTCGCCGTGAACGTACTTCTCCATGATCTGGTCGTCCACTTCGCCGAGCGCCTCGATCAGCAGCTCGCGTGCCCGTCTGGCACGGTCGGCCTCAGCCGCCGGAATCTCGACGATGTCGTAGTCTGCTCCCAGCGTTTCGTCCTTATAAACGATCGCTCTCTGCATCAGCACATCGATCACGCCCTGGAAATGATCCTCGCTGCCGAGCGGCAGGTGGATCACCACCGGATTGGCGTGCAGCTTCTGGCGCAACTGCCTTACGCACTCATCAAAGTCGGCACCGATCCGGTCCATTTTGTTGACGAAAACGATGCGGGGCACACGGTATTTGTCTGCCTGCCGCCAGACGGCCTCCGTTTGCGGCTCCACGCCTTCCACTGACCCTAAAATGGCAATCGCTCCGTCCAACACCCGCAGAGACCGTTCCACCTCCGCCGTAAAATCGACGTGACCTGGCGTATCGATAATATTGATGCGGATGTCGTTCCAGAAACAGGTGGTGGCCGCCGAGGTGATGGTAATGCCGCGCTCTTGCTCCTGTTCCATCCAGTCCATCACGGCGGTGCCTTCGTGCACCTCACCCATCTTGTGCGTGATCCCCGTGTAGTAGAGGATGCGCTCGGTCGTGGTGGTCTTACCAGCATCAATGTGAGCCATGATGCCGATATTCCGGGTTTTATCCAGCGGTATCGTACGTGCCATAAACGACCGTGCACTCGAAGCTCCGCCGCCCGCCGGGGTAGCGGAACCACTTTCAATTGAACAATGGGCCCCTCGGGATCAAGGGGGTGCCCGGCAGATCGGGGCTTCGGGTGAAGCCGCATCCTGCCCGGCGTCTAGGCTGGCCTGCTTCGAGCAGGCTTACCAGCGGTAATGAGCAAAGGCCTTGTTGGCCTCGGCCATCCGGTGGGTATCGTCGCGCTTCTTGATCGCTCCGCCCTTGTTGTTGGCGGCGTCCATCAACTCGGCAGCCAGTTTTTCCACCATCGATTTCTCACCGCGCTGCCGCGAGTAACCGATCAGCCAGCGAAGGCTCAGCGAAGCCTGGCGATTCCGATTCACTTCCACCGGCACCTGATAATTGGCGCCGCCCACCCGCCGGCTCTTCACTTCCAAGGCCGGCCGGATGTTCTCCACAGCCTTTTTGAAAATCTTCAACGGATCGTCATTGGCGCGCTGCTTGATCAATTCGAACGAGTCGTAGACAATCCCCTGGGCCACTGACCGCTTGCCCTCGTAAGTGAGGCAATTGATCAGCTTCTGCACCAACTGATTGCTGAAGACCGGGTCCGAAGCAACCTCGCGACGCTCGACCGTACCTTTTCTTGGCATAACCTGAACAATAATGGCCGGACGCGACCGCTCTTCTCTGCGCCGCCCGGCGCCGCCTCGAATTTGCCCGACTGTGCGGGAAAAGGGAACCTGGAGGCTAGGAAGCTTTGGGCCTCTTGGCGCCGTACTTCGACCGGCCTTGACGGCGGTCACCGACACCTGCCGAATCCAGGGTTCCGCGAACCACGTGATAACGGACGCCCGGCAAATCCTTCACCCGGCCTCCGCGGATCAAAACGATTGAGTGCTCCTGCAGATTATGCCCGACGCCAGGAATGTAAGTTGTAACCTCCATGGCGTTGGTCAGCCGCACCCGCGCCACCTTCCGCAGCGCTGAGTTCGGTTTCTTGGGAGTTTGAGTGTAGACGCGAATGCAAACCCCGCGCTTCTGCGGGCAGGACTCAAGCGCCGGACTGGACGTCTTGTAGCGTGGCGCCTTTCTGCCCTTCCGAACCAGTTGACTGAACGTCGGCACGTCTGATCCTCGCCAGCTCTCTCGATGGCATCAGGCGCAAAACAATCCGCCCGACGCAACCGCCCCGCGCCGCCAAATCGTGCGGCCGATCCACTGGTCAGCATCCAGTGATTGGGGAAGCCTTGCCATAATAGCAAGGCCAAGGAAGTTGTGTCAAGCGGTCAAATGAAAGTCAAATGAAGCAAGGATAACAGGGGGTAGACTAGTCTGCCTGGGCCTTTGGACGGCCCGGCAGGGGCCCCGCCGTGGGCAATGCCGGATTTTGCAGCCAGCGCTGACCGGGCACAACTGCCAGAATTACCAGTGGCCTTTCCCTGGTAGTCCATCGGAACATGCGAAGGAGATGAAGACACAAAGTGCGGACACAAATGGATGTTTAAGACCTCGCAGGCGGCCATTCTTTCCGGACGCCTGCAGACGGAACCAGCAAAGCAGCAGGCTGGGAGTTCCTGCGACAGGGGAAGTGCGGATTACCAGCTCATGAGGGAGAAGGCCCTGAATTGCGGATGCGATCCTGGTTCAAGCTGGTGTCCTCGATAGCCGTGGCGCTAGGCTCGTTGCAAGCGCTCAGCGCACAGGAACTCGCGCCGCGGGCCTATATCATCACCCCGCTGCACTCGAACGCGGTGACGTTGACGTACGGTTTCTACGATGGCAGCTTGCTGTTCAATGGCGCCCTTCCCATTTCGAATGCGACCGGCAAATACAGCGTTCCCACATTGAGCTACTACCACTCCTTCAAGATGTTCGGACATTCTGCCAACGTCGTGGCCACGCTCCCCTATGCGGTAGGACACTTCGAGGGGAATCTCGCAGGAGTACCGACCCAGCTTTATCGTTCGGGGCTTGCCGACTCCACCTTCCGCCTGGCCATGAACCTCAAGGGGGGGCCCGCCATGGAAGCTCCTGAGTTCCGCAAATGGAAGCAGAAAACGATTATCGGGGTGAGTCTGAAGGTCCTGGCGCCAACCGGGCAGTACGACCCTCACAAGCTGGTCAACTGGGGTGCGAACCGCTGGGCGTTCAAGCCCGAGCTGGGGTATTCGGAGCGTTGGGGCAAGGTGGTGTTCGACGCTTACGGAGGAGCTTGGTTCTATACGACGAATCCCCAGTACTACACCGGGCACAATGAACAGTCACAACAACCGATTGGGGCCCTCGAGAGTCACTTGAGTTACGACTTTAGGGGCCGGACATGGGTGTCGCTGGACGGTAATTTCTGGTTCGGCGGGGTCACCAGCCTGAACGGCATCGCTGATTTGAAGACGCGCCAGACCAGTTCGCGCATCGGAGCCACGGGGTCGATCCGGCTTGACAAGCACCAGTCGCTGAAATTCAGCTACAGCGACGGAGAATATGTGCGCTTTGGCGGAAATTACCAGAGCGTCTCCGTAGCCTGGCAGTACTCGTGGATTGGACATCCTGGATGGTAGGCCGAAGCTTGGGGTCCGATTGGGGTCTGTTGGCCGGCAGCCACGGCGAGCGTCGTCTCTCGCCGTGGGCTTTTGTTTCGGATGCCCGACGGAGCCCACGACGAGAAAATACGCTGGTCGTGGTGCCAACTTGGAATTGACAATGAAGCCAGAAAGATTTACAGTCGGCGGCATGCGATTAATAGCGCTCTGCCTCTTAGCGTCCGCCTTGCTCCCGTCACTCAGCCGGGCACAGGCTCCTGTTTTCGTGATTTCGACGGACGACAGCACCCTCACGTTCTACGTGAAGGCGAATGTCTCTCTAACCGGTAAGTTCGACCAGTGGGACGCCACTCTAACCTTTACGTCTACGGATGTCACCACAGGCGTCTTGGCCATCAAGATTCAGGCAGCCAGCGTAAATACCGGAAGCGGCATGAAGAACGGCAAGCTGAAGGACAAAGACTTCTTCGACGTCAAGGAATACCCGCTGATCACGTTTGTGTCAAAGAAGATTGTCCAGACCGCTCCGGACACCTTTGAGGTGCAGGGTGACTTCACGATACGCGGAGTGTCTAAACCCCAGACGCTGTCGCTAACGGTTTCCGGCGAAGGGACAGGCTCAGGCGAGATTAAAGGGACCATGGCCTTTGACCGCGACGACTATGGGATGACCCACAACATTCCCTTCATGAAGGTCGCCGATCGCGTCGAGGTGACGGCCGACCTCAAGGTGAAGCGGGTCAGCGGGCCTGCGCCGGTCTTCAAGCAGTAGCCAGCCTGGCGAAAGTAACGATATGGGCCGGTAGCCACGGCGAGCGTCGTCTCTTGCCGTGGGCTTTGGCTCCATGTAGGCCCCCGGATCGGTCAGCCGATGAATTGGGCTGTGAGGCCAATCGCGCATGGCAGCAGATTATACGGTATTGTTTCCACGTTTCCCTCGGCAACCCTTGAAGTGCGCAGCTTTGGAGTGCGGTAGCTTGCTACCGCTTTCTCGGAGGCCCGCTTGCTGGCCGTGCCCGGACTCGAACGCCCAATCAATACTGCGTGTCTAGGTTCACCCGCCAGCTCGACCAAAAGCCTGCCGGGCGTCGCGAGCAAGCTCGCTGGAATAAAGCGGCAGCAAGCTACCGCACTCCAAAGCTACGCATTTCAAAGCTGCGCGCTCCAGAGCTTCGCTCAGAAGCCTTCCAGCATCCAGACGTTGCTGTTAGTGGCGGTATCCAGTATGGCGAGGTAGCGGCCGTCCGGTGAAGGAAAGCCCCATATTCCACCGCCCGCTCCATTGAACTGCCAAAGCACCCGAGCATTCCCCTTGAGGTCCACATATAGAAGCGTTCGCAATTGAGGCGAGACGGAGCCCGCGTAAAACCCTTTCCCATCAAGGGACCAGTCAAGACCAGTGAGGTTCGGCCAACCCTTCACCGTAATCTCGCGGTCGGAACTTCCTGAGAGCGAAAGCAAGCGAATGTGAATCTCGGCCTCGCCACCTTGCACAAATGCAAAGGTGGTTCCATCAGGGGAAAGCACCTCACCAGGCGCGCCAGCCGAGCCGTTTGTCTGGATGGTCCTGAGCACCTTGCCCCTGCCCTTCACAGGGTCGAGCGCGGTAAGCGTCAACTGCTTTTCGTCCTGGCTCGGTTCCACGAGTACGCATAGGCTGGCGGGAGCGATGGAGCATCTAATGTCGCCGCCGTACACCATATCCAGCACGTGCTCGGGCACACCACCATTCGCCGGAATGCGCATCAGAGGGACGGGGGTGGAGGGGCCGATCGTCTTTGGATACTCCGGGTACATCATCCAAGCGCCATCGGCACTGATACGGGGACAGCCCGCGTCTTGCGGGCCAGAGACCACGGATTCCGCCGTATCCTGGGTGATTCCGTCCTTGAAAATACCGGGTGTCCCGTTGCGATCCGACACAAACAGCACCCCCCTGCTGTCCGCCGTCCAGGCACAAGGAAAATCGTTGGCTTCGTCATTGGTGAGCCGCCGAGGGGGATTCATGCGCGTCCCGCCTGCGGCGAGTTCGCCCAGGTAAACCTGGGCCTGATAGGTCTCCTTCGTGACCGTCAGCCGCTTCCCATCCGCGCTGGCGCTCAACCACCCAGCGAGAGAGCCGGGCCACCGAGTGATCCGCTTCGGCTTACCGGTAGGCGCGCCCCAGTGAGCATCGATGCCGATCTCCCAAAGGTTGGCCTCGCTTGAACCTCGAGATTCCTGCTGCGAGTAGACGATCCGATCGTCCGCGAGCCAACAAAAATCTACGAGGGTCACGCCGATGTCTACCTTGTCTGCCACAACTGCGGTCCGATTCGCTCCCTTCAGATCGCACGCTTCAATCGAACGCTCGTACCCCTGGGGAGTGATCTGCCCCCTCATGTAGACCAGGCGCTGTCCGTCCGGGGACCAATGCACTTCATGAAGGAAGCCGTGTTCTCCTAACGTGAAAACCTTTTGCGCGTTCTCTCCCTGGTTGCTCATCACCCAGAGTTCACGGAGGCCACCCGAGGCCTCAATCGGGCTGTAGGCGATGTGCAGCCCGTCTGGAGAGACGTCCCAGCCCCACGGGCCAGCGCGGACTTCGCGCGCAGATTGTCCCAGCACCGAGACCGTCCAGATGCCGCGCTGTGTGCCGGCGCCCGCTGTGTGGGCAAGCAGTTGCGTGCCGTCAGGAAACCACGAATCGAGGCCCCAATACGCCCCGGCGGGAAGTCCAGAGGGTTTGGGGATCACACGCTCGTCGCCGGTCGAGATCAACTTGACGTGAATTCCGGCAGTGTCGGAGTAAGCGAGGTACTTGCCATCTGGAGAAATTGCAGCGGCCTGAATGGGGTTCTCGCTGGAATTGAACGTCAAGCGTGTCTGTGTTAATTCGGGTGGAGGCTGCGGAGGGCGACGATGCAGAAGGAGCCAAGCGACCGCGATCCCGGCCGCGATCAGCGCCAGCGACGCGGCGAGCCAGAGCGGCCAGCGACGACGTATTGCGGGCGTCTCGCCCGCTGTGGCAAGGGCATCCCGTTCGCTTCGCTCAGGGCGGGCCTGCCCGTGTTCCTCTGCGCGGGCGCGGGACGCTCCCGCCACAGCGGCCGAGACGGCCGCGCTACGCCCTGAATCCGTGTCGCGCTTCAGACGCTTCAACTCGCTCCGCAGGTCTGCGGCGCTCTGGTAGCGCAGATCGCGGTCTTTTTCGAGCAGCCGGTTGATGACTCGATCCAATTCGGACGGCAAATGCGGACTGACCCCGGCAACCGGCGCTGGCGCTCGATTCAGAATCGCCTCGTAGACCACCGCCGTCGCTGTTCCGTAGAACGCCTGCCGTCCGGTGGCCATCTCGTAGAGTACGGCTCCGAAACTGAAGAGGTCGGTGCGGGCGTCCAGTTCTTCGCCGCGCGCCTGTTCGGGCGACATGTAGGCCACCGTGCCTAGCGTTCCGCCCGGGCTGGTGAGGTGTTCGGGATCGAGGGAGGCGGTCGGGGTATCGGGCGCTGCCCCCTCACCCGGCGCTTCGCCCCACCCTCTCCCCAAGGGAGAGGGGCCGGGGGTGAGGGGCTGATTCAACTTTGCCAGCCCGAAATCCAGAATCTTCACCTGTTGGGCCTGCCCGCGCACGGTCACGAAGACGTTGGCTGGCTTGAGATCGCGATGAATGATCCCCTTGGCGTGCGCTGCTTCCAGTCCGTCGGCAATCTGAATCGCCAGGTCCAAAAGCTCGTCCGTCTTGAACGCCCGGTCTTCGATGCGGCGTTTGAGGGTCTTGCCTTCCAGCAGCTCCATGGCGATCAGGGGCTGGCCCTCGAATTCCTCGATAGCATAAATGGTAGATGTTAGGGTGATTCAGGGCGCTGGCGGCCCGCGCCTCGCGCTGGAAGCGCTCCAGCGCCACCGGGTTCGTGGCCAGGCCTTCGGGCAGGAACTTCAGGGCGACGAGCCGGCCCAGCTTGGTGTCGTCGGCCTTGTAAACCACACCCATCCCGCCGCCGCCGAGCTTCTCCAGGAGGCGGTAATGCGAAACAGTCTGGCCGAGCACCATCGTGGCCATGGCAATGGCGAATTGGGCTCATTCTACACGAATAACGAGAGAAGTAATAGGGGCAACCAGGCAGCGTAGGCGGGCGCAGACCTTTTTCGATAAACCGATCAAGTTCAAGGCCGGGCTCAAGGTCTGCGCTTTCCCGGCAGGACATTCAAAAAGCCTTGACACGGCCAGCGTATTGCATGTAGCTCAGTTTCCCCAGCCGCTTCTTCTCACTCCAGATGTTCATGTCGTAGCCGCCTCGCTGCCAGACGCGGTGCTGGGCGTGATGATGGACCGTGGGCGCAGCCTTAGCCGGTCGAGCGTCTTTTGGCACCAAGGGAGGCTCAGGTTGCGACGCAGATTCTTCAGGATAAATAAGGCCGAACGGTCCTCGAGCCGCTTCAGCACCTGAGAGGGGTCCGCCAACTCGGAGGGCCAAAGCAGGAGGTGGCAGTGCTCGGGCATGAGGGCGTAGCCCATGATCTTGAAGCCGAGCTGGGCCCTCAAATCATCCAGAGTCCTGATAAAGTTGAGCTGGAAGCGGTCCGAGTCAAAGACTCTGACGCGGCGATAAGTGCTCTTGGTGAGGTAATGTAGGTGATTGGAGCCGTTATAGTGATGTTGCCGGGACACGAGGGGTATTCTAGTCTTTCGCCGGTAGCCACGGCGAGCGCCGTCTCTCGCCGTGGGCTTTGGTTCCAGATGCCCGTGGAGCCCACAACGAGATGCACGTTACAGCGACCACAGCGTAAGCAAGCGTTATTCACACGTCAAGGGGCTAGGCGCCGGGCCGACCTGCGGAAGCAAGCAGAGCCGACCCCTTCACCGACGCGCTACAGGGATTTTCTTAAAGACGTTGATCCTCATATTCGTTTCTATCTTTAGAACGCAACTTTTTCAAAAAAACTCAAATGTGTGCAATTACTTTACACTTTCATGTGAAGATCGGCAGCTTTAGGCGAGCTCAATTCCCTGGCTGAGAAGACGGCCCTATGTTGCATTATCCGCCTCCTCACTCTTGACATACATAAGCACTTGGTATATGCATGGTTTAGGGGTCGTTCCCGAAACGCAGACTGCCCGGCCCTGGAGGTTAGGTTTTCGCCCAATGGGCGCACCTTCATCCAATTCGGCACCTAATCTGGCAACCAACCCGGCGCCGAACCCGACGCCCAATGCGGCCCGCCGCTATTCGCATGACGCCGATCATTGGGAGAGCCTCCGGGCGCGACCGGCAAGGAGCGCCGGGTGACGAGTCCTGCCGCGTCAAAAAAGGAGGTAAATCTTCTGGTCGAGCCCAAACCCATAACAAGCCGTTGATATTAGACTTAACAGATAAGAATTCCGAGAGCCATCCAGCATTATTTCAAGACGAACCCAAAACTGTAACTGACTGATTGTAATAATGTAATACAGTGAAAAGGTCAAAAGGGACGAAACCGCACCAAAGCCAAAAGAAGCGAAATTGCGAGCTTCAACGGCGAAAGCTAGCTCAATAAGTCCTGCAGAATCAGCAGACGATTGCGAGCCTAAAGACACCAAACCCAAGCTTCGCGGGCCAGCATCAAGTCTTTTAAGATCTGTTGTTTACCGGAAAAATGCCAGGTGAAAACTCCAGACTTTCAGCGCGGGATTGGCTTTGGCGGTAGCGCCGACTGCGTGATCTCGCCAAACTGCTGACATCGTGCGACCTTCCTGACGCGATATCGGCGGTGATCGAGGGGTATTAATCCAACGGTATGCGCGTTATTCCTGGCATGTGTCTGCTGGCGCTCTTGTAGTGGTGGAAGCGCGGGGGCGCAGGCGCGTCTTACCCATTCACTTCGAGATTGCTACACCGCAAAATTTGATCTGAACACGTCCGGAAAGCCGGCAATCACGGATTGCCCGAAGTGACTTCGCTGGACAGCCGCAACTCCGGTGGGTCCGAATTGCTTCTGATAATCACCCCTGAGCTTCTTCATCGCTAGCTGACAATCCCCCGCCGACGAAGTGGACAACTTCCAGGCGGTCCCCCGCCACAACCGGGGTCGCTGCCCATCGCGTGCGCGGCACGATCTCGAGATTGCGCTCGACGGCCAAGCGGTCGGCGGGAAGTTTCAACCATTCCAGCAACGCTTGAAGGGTGAGATTCTCAGGAACCTCGCGGGTTTCACCGTTCAGCGAGATCGAGATCAAGAATGCCTCCAATTGGGAACCGAAGCCTTCGCCGATGAATCCACGTAAGCCTGTCGAACGCGGCGCCGCGCGAACTCGCTGTCGGGGGAGAAAGAACTTGACACGCTGATTTAGGCACTCCGATACTGGATAGTCAGAAGACGCACTCACTAACGGTGACGCAGCCATGCTTCAGCCGTACTTGCCAATCTTAGTCCAATTCGTGATCGTGGCGGGCCTGGGCGCGATCATCATCGGGCTTTCGGCTTTCGTGGGGCGGAAGCCGCGGACACGGGAGAAACTCATGCCTTACGAGTGCGGGAGCCCGCCCGTTGGCGATGCGCGAGGGCGGTTCTCAATCAGCTTCTACCTGGTGGGGATGCTTTTCATCCTTTTTGACGTGGAAACCGTCTTTCTGTATCCGTGGGCGGTGGTCTACAAAGAGCTGAAATGGTTCGGCTTCTTTGAGATGCTCGTGTACATCCTCGTCCTACTGGCGGGATACTTGTACGTCTGGAAGAAAGGAGCGTTGGACTGGACCCGTTGATGGTTGCTCGGGACCAGCCAGCGCTGTAAGTTTGATCTTTCTGCCGGAAGACGCAAGCCCGTTTCACGATCTGGTTCGAGAAAAGCCTTAGAATCGTTGGATGGGTAGAGACGCGCCGGTTCTGCCGGGGCGATGACGCAGCCCCTACCGTTATGCACGCCGACATGGAAATCCATCCCGTGGTTCAGCGTGTTCAAGAGTTCAGCCCGGAAGCTCTTGAGGACGCTCAAGTCTTTCGCGGCGACTTGACGCTGTGGATTCGGGCCGGAAGCCTGCGGCTGGTGGGCGAGTTCCTGCGTGATGAACAAGGGCTTGCTTTCAAGTATCTGTCCGACGTAACCGCCCTGGACCACTATCCGGTTGAACCGCGGTTCGAAACCGTCTATCACCTGTATTCGATCGAGCACAACCAGCGGCTGCGTCTCAAGGTTCGGCTTCCCGGCGACGATCCGCGGGTGGATTCGATGGTCCCCATTTGGCCGGCCGCCAACGCCTTCGAGCGCGAGGTCTTTGACTTGTTTGGGATCTATTTCGAAGGCCATCCTTATCTGGTGCGAATCCTGCTGCCGGAAGATTGGGAAGGCTACCCGCTGCGCAAGGATTATCCAACCGAGGGTTACCGTTAATGCCCCTCACGCTCGAAAGAGTTCCGGGACAGGAAGAGCGCGTCATCCTCAGCATGGGGCCCCAGCATCCCTCCACGCACGGGGTGTTGCGGCTGGTGCTGGAGCTTGATGGCGAAACCGTGATACGGGCGATCTATGATATCGGCTATCTCCACACGGGCTTCGAGAAATCCTTCGAGCACCTGACGTACTCACAAGACATCACCCTGACGGACCGGATGGACTATCTGGCGCCACTTTCCAACAACCTGGGCTTTTGCCTGGCGGTGGAGAAGCTGTTGGAGCTCGAAATTCCTCCGAGGGCGCAGTTTATCCGTGTTCTGCTGACGGAGCTCACCCGCATCCAGAGTCATCTGGTTTGGCTCGGGACACACGCCATCGACATCGGCGCCATGTCCGTGTTTCTGTACTGCTTCCGCGAGCGCGAGGACATCCTGCACATCTTTGAGATGGTGTCGGGCCAGCGGATGATGACCAGCTATTTTCGCATCGGCGGACTGGCGCTAGAGCCGCCGCTCGGCTGGCTTGATCGGGTCGAGAAGTTTCTGAAGAAGTTTCCCGGGCGTATCGACGAGTACGAGGGGCTTCTCACCAAGAACCCTATCTGGACGAGGCGAACTCAGGGCGTGGGCCAAATCTCGGCCGCGGACGCGATCGCTTATGGTGTCTCCGGGCCGTCCCTTCGCGGCTCCGGTGTGAAGTGGGACGTGCGCAAGGCCCAGCCCTATTCGAGTTATGACAAGTTCAGCTTCGAGATTCCTACCCGGCCCGAAGGCGACGTTTATGCGCGTTATCTCGTACGGCTCGCCGAGATGCGGGAGTCAGTGAAGATCGTCCGGCAGGCCATCGACGGGCTGCCGGAGGGGCCTGTCAAAGCCAACGCGCCGCATATCGTGATGCCCGATCGCGAGAGTATGAAAACCTCCATCGAGGCGCTGATTTATCACTTCAAGATTGTGACCGAGGGTTTCCATCCGCCGGTTGGAGAGGTCTACCTCTCGATTGAGTCGCCGCGAGGGGAACTCGGCTTTTATGTGGTTAGTGACGGCTCGCCGCGACCTTTTCGGTGCCACGTGCGCGCGCCGTCGTTCGCCAATTTGCAAGCGCTCCCGAAGATCATCGAAGGCCGGTTGATCGCGGATGTGGTGGCTTGCATTGGCAGCATTGACGTGGTGCTGGGCGAGATTGACAGGTAGCGACCAGCGGTCAGCTTTCACTACGCCTTCTGGATGAGAGCTGAACACTGACGGCTCTTAGGACAATGCTTTCAGAGGCTCTGCAAAAGACATTCGACGAGGTCATCGCCCGCTATCCGGTGAAGCGGTCGGCGATCGTACCACTGCTGCTCTTCGCGCAGGACGAGATCGGGTACATCACGGATGAGGCCATTGAAGAGATCGCCCGGCAGGTGGAAGTTCAGCCCATTGAGGTGATCGAAGATATCGGATACTACTCGATGCTTCACCGCCGTCCGATCGGCAAGTACAACCTCCAGGTCTGCACCAACGTCTCCTGCCAGCTCAGGGGCGCGGAGGAGATCCTGGACCACTGCTCCAAGCGCCTCGGGATCGGCCACAAGCAGACCACGGCAGACGGTCTGTTTTCCTTGGAAGAGGTTGAGTGTCTGGGCGCCTGCTGCGGCGCGCCGGCCATGCAGGTGAATTACGATTTTCATGAGAATCTGACGTCGGCGAAAGTCGATGCGCTGATCGACCAGTTAAGGGCCAACGGACGGATTGGATGACCTTAGCAGTTCGCGAAACTCGAAACTGGAAGAATCGCTCTCCTCAAGTTTTGAGTTAGAGAAGCCGAGTTCGAGTTTCGATTTGCTTGGTCCGGAATCACAGATGGTAGGCTACGAAAACCCGATGAAGGGCTCGCCGCTCGAAGTCAAGGTGATCAGCGGCCGCTTTCACCTTCCCGATTCGACCTCCATCGACGTGTTTCTGGCACACGACGGTTACAAAGCGCTCGCGAAGGCGCTGCAGATGGCGCCGGAGGCGGTGATCAACGAGGTTAAGAACTCGCAGCTCCGCGGACGTGGTGGGGCGGGCTTTAATACTGGGCTCAAATGGAGCTTCGTGCCGAAGCAAACCGACAAGCCCAAGTACGTGGTCTGCAACGCCGACGAAAGCGAGCCCGCTACCTGCAAAGACCGGCCGCTGATGGAGTACGATCCTCATCAGCTGATCGAAGGCAACATCATCGCGGGCTACGCCATCGGCTCGAATCAAGGTTACATTTTTGTCCGCGGCGAGTACCGCTACTTGATGGAGATCGTCGACCGCGCCATCGCCGAAGCCTACGCCCGGGGATACCTCGGCAAGAACATTCAGGGTTCCGGTTTCGACTTTGATCTCTGTACCCACACGGGCGCCGGCGCTTACGAGTGCGGCGAAGAGACGGCGCTGCTGAATTCCCTCGAGGGCTTACGGGGTTATCCACGTATCAAACCGCCATTTCCGGCGGTGGTGGGCGTCTATGGTTGCCCGACGATCGTGAATAACGTCGAGACCCTGGCCTGCGTTCCGCACATCATTCTAAAAGGGGCGGAGTGGTTTGCCGGCCTAGGCACGCCCAAGAACGGCGGCACGCGCCTGTTTTGCCTGAGCGGCCACATCAACCGGCCGGGCGTCTACGAGCTGCCCATGGGATTCCCGTTGCGCCGCATGATTGAAGAGGTAGGCGGCGGCATTCCTGGTGGAAAGCAGCTGAAGTCTGTTATCCCCGGCGGCTCCTCCTGCCCGCTGCTGACGGCTGACGAAATCGACGTTCCCATGGATTTCGATTCCCTGGCCAAGATCGGCTCTATGCTGGGTTCCGGCGGGGTCGTCATGATCGACGAAGAAACCTGCATGGTCAAGGTGGCGCAGCGGATCATGAAGTTTTACGCCCACGAGTCCTGCGGCTGGTGTATTCCTTGCCGCGAAGGGACGGCGTGGCTCAAGGCCTTGCTCGATCGATTGCACGGCGGCGGGGGTCTGCCGGGCGATCCGGATACTGCGCTCGACGTCTCTTATAACATTCTGGGCAAGTCGCTGTGCCCGCTCGGCGACGCTGCCGCCATGCCGACCATCAGTATCGTGAAGAAGTTTCGGAACGAGTTCGACGAACACGTGAAGCTCGGGGAGTGCCCGTTCGAGCGGACGGCAGTCGCGGTTTAGCAGCCGGGGTCATCGAGTGAGTACATTCAGTTCTTACTGATCGCTCGCGGATCGCTGGTGGAGGTTGAGACCCATCTGATCATTGGCGACGACTAGGATATCTTAGGCCCGGACAGCTATTGTCTTGCCAAGTTTAGGTCAAGCGGTCGGACAGATGTTGCATCGCTTGATTCTGGTTTTGAGGAGTCGATGAGAGCCTTTCGTAAAGTGACGCGGTCCAACGAGGTGACGCTGCCGGCTCGGAAAAGTCAGCCAGCGCGAACCCCGAATCTCGAACTTGAACTTCGAATCCCGAACCCCGACTGATTTATGCCCGAAGCTGCCACCCAACCCGTAACCCTAACCATCGACGGCAAGTCCGTCTCGGTACCGGCGGGCACCCTTCTCATTGAGGCTGCCAAGCAGGCCGGCATCGAAGTGCCGTCCTTTTGCTACTACCCTGGCCTTTCGCTGCAAGGGGCCTGCCGGATGTGCCTGGTCGCGATCGAGAAGATGCCCAAACTTCAGACCGCCTGCACGACCACGGTCGCCAACGGCATGGTGGTGGACACGCAGCATCCGGAAGTTGTGAACGGGCGCAAGGCGATGCTGGAATTCCTGCTCACCAACCATCCGCTCGACTGCCCCGTCTGCGACAAGGGCGGCGAGTGCGAGCTGCAGGATGCCGTCTTTCGTTACGGCGCGGCGGAGACGCGTCATCTCGAGCCCAAGCTGCATCACGACGAGCGGAAGTTTTCGAGTCTGGTCTACTATGACTGGCCGCGTTGCATTCTCTGCTACCGCTGCATTCGCGTCTGTGACGAGGGCATGGACGTGAATGCCTACGGCATCGGCTTTCGGGGCGCCCACAGCGAGATCATTCCGAATCGCGGCGAAGAGCTCGAATGTGAAGAGTGTGGCATGTGCGTGGACATTTGCCCGGTGGGTGCTCTCACCAGTGGAACTTACCGGTACAAGACGCGTCCTTGGGAGCTCACCTACACGGGAACGATCTGTAATCACTGTGGCGACGGCTGCAAGACGACGCTTTCGGTTCGCAACCATGAGATCATCCGCGCCAACAACCGTGACCACTCAGGAATCAACGGCGAGTTCTTGTGCGGCAAGGGCCGGTTTGGCTGGGATTTTGTAAACAGCGATCAGCGGCTCAC
Organism: Terriglobia bacterium; assembly: GCA_036521995.1. Taxonomy (GTDB): domain Bacteria; phylum Acidobacteriota; class Terriglobia; order UBA7540; family UBA7540; genus Gp13-AA77. Next base: position 16,529 of record DATDGR010000317.1, read on the forward strand.
TGCGCCGCTCGTGCTCCGCAACGGCAAGCAGGAGACGTCTTCCTGGGAGGACGCACTGGATCTCACGGTCAGCCGTCTCCAGGATGTCCTAGAGAAGTATGGGCCGGGATCGGTGGCGGTGATCGGTTCCAATCGGACCACCAACGAAGAGAGCTACCTGCTGCAGCGCCTGGCGCGCACGGTGCTCAAGACGAACCACATCGATCATCACCGCACCGGCGACTTCTCCACCTTGGTGTCAGCGCTGAGCGCAGCGAAGGCGACGGACCGCTACGCCACTATGGATGAGGTCGCTAAGGCTTCAAGCATCCTGCTCATCGGAAACGACCCCACGCACCAGCATCCGTTTCTGGCCTACCAGATCCGCCAGGCGGTGCGAAATAACGCCGCCCGGCTTTACGTCGTCAATCGCACCGAAATCAAGCTCGCCCAGCGTCAGGCATCGCTCTTCGCGAAGGTCAATGCGGGCCAAGAAGCTGAGGCCGTGCAGGCTCTCGCTGCCGGGCGCGGGTCTGAGGCGATCAGCGCCCTTCGGGACAAGATCAGCCACGAGTCAGACACGATCATCATCTTCGGCGACGAGATCCAAGGTGAGGCCGGGCGTGATCTCGTGGGCTGGGGACTCAGCCTGCCGGGACGCACCCGCTTCATCGGACTCGGCGATTACTCCAATTCGCGCGGCGCCGCCGATATGGGCGTTCTTCCGGGCGCTCTGCCCGGCTACCAACCGGTGGCTTCGGCCGAGGCCCGGGCCCGCTATGAGTCCGTCTGGGGCCAGACACTGGCGGCTGAGCCGGGCAAGAACATGCGCGAGATTTTCAGCGGCATTGAGTCGGGTGAGATCAAGGCTTTGCTGGTGTTCGGTTCCAACCCGGTCAAGACCTTCCAGCTTTCGAAGGAGTTGCGGGGCCGGCTGAGCCTGCTGGGGGTGGCGGAGTTGTTCCCTACGGAGACGACTGAGTTCGCCGATGTGGTTCTGCCGGCCGCGACCTTTGCCGAAAAGTCCGGCACCGTGACCAATACCTGCGGCCAGGCGCAGGCGATCAAGAAGACCATGCGCAAGGCCGGCACGCGAAGCGACTTCGAGATTATTCTGACTCTGGCGCGCGAACTCGGCCATTCGTGGCCTTATCGCACCACGGAAGATGTGCTGCGAGAGATCATCACTTACGTGCCCGGCTACGCTATCCCCTTGCCCAGCCTGCTGGTGGGTCGCGCGGTCTTGACGCATCCTGAAGGAGCAGCGCCGCCCCTCGAACGGCAGGACCTGGTGTTCTCAGCTCGCGATACGCTTTTCACTTCCGGTACGGTCAGTCGTTTCAGTTGGGCGCTCAATTCTGTCGAAGAAGCCAAACGACCTCATGACCATGTCTTCTAGCACCGAATTCCTTCTCATCGAATCGGTCATCAAGATCGCCGTCATCATGTTTGTACTGCTAACGGCCATCGCTTACCTGACGTGGCTCGAGCGCAAGGTGATCGGCCATATCCAGGCCCGCTGGGGACCCTATCGGGTCGGACCGCATGGGCTGCTGCAACCCCTGGCCGACGGCCTGAAGTTCATGTTCAAGGAAGACATCGCGCCGCTCGAGGCGGACGGCCCGCTCTACTGGCTGGCACCGTTTCTCGCTTTCCTGATGGCGTTCCTCTCTATCGCCGTGATTCCTTTTGGCGAAAGCTTCACCCTCGCGGGGCACCGGATCGCGCTGCAGATTACGGACCTGAACGTCGGCCTGCTATTTATCTTTGCGGTGACCTCGCTGGGCGTCTACAGCGTGGCGCTCGCGGGCTGGTCGTCGAACAGCAAGTATCCCCTGCTCGGGGGGCTGCGCTCCTCGGCCCAGATGATCAGCTACGAGATCTCCCTGACTTTGGGTGTGATCGGGGTCGTAATGATCGCAGGAACCCTGAGCCTGCGCGAGATCGTGAATCAGCAGGCAGGATTGTGGGCGCACAGCGGAGTCCTTTCCCTGCTGCCGCGCTGGAACCTTTTTCTGCAGCCGGTAGGATTCCTGGTCTATTTCATCGCCGCCATCGCCGAAACCAACCGCATTCCCTTCGATCTTCCTGAGAGCGAGACGGAGCTGGTGGCGGGCTTCCACACGGAATATAGCAGCTTCAAGTTCGCGATCTTCTTCATGTCAGAATACGCCAACATGATCACGGTTGCAGCCGTCGCCACCTTGCTGTTCTTTGGAGGCTGGCTCGGACCGGTCTTCGGGCCCGCGCCGCTGCGGGTGATTCTGCCGGTGTTCTGGTTCACCCTCAAAGTTTTCTGCTTCCTTTTTTTTTATATCTGGGTGCGAGGTACACTACCTCGGTTCCGGTACGACCAGTTGATGGCGTTCGGCTGGAAGGTTTTGCTGCCCGTAGGGCTGCTCAATATCCCGCTGACGAGCGCGGTGGTGGCCTGGATGCACTACTCGGGCGGGTTTCGGTTGCCGGGCAGTGGTTGACCCCCGGCTGAATGAGATGGAGATTCTCTTTTACATATTCGCCGGACTGGCCGTGATCGCCGCGCTGAGCGTAGTGCTGCAGCGGACGCCCGTCTACAGCGCCCTCTCGCTGATCGTCGTGCTGGCCTCGCTGGCCGTGATTTACCTGTTGCTGGACGCGCCTTTCATCGCCATGGTTCAGGTGATCGTCTACGCCGGGGCGATCATGGTGCTATTTGTTCTGGTCATCATGCTCCTCAACGCCGGACACGAAGGGCCAAGCCAGCATCGCGCCAAGTTTGCGCGCTGGGTGGGACCGCCCCTCCTGGTGGCCTTTCTGGCCGAGGTGGCGATTTTGATCTGGAAGCAATTCGGCCTTACCGGCACGGCCAATGCGGCGGCGCTCGACGCCAGCCCGGCTGCCATCGGGCGAGTGCTTTTCAGGGGCTATGTGCTGCCGTTCGAACTCACCGCGATCCTGATCCTGGTGGCGGTGCTCGGCGCCGTGGTTCTGGCGAAGAAGCAGTTCTGAGGATTGAGGATTTGAAGGACTGACGACTGGGAGGGCGTGTGACGAGACGCCCCTTAATCTTCAACCGGCAGTCTTCGATCAACAAAGCGCTATGATCCCGCTTTCTCACGCTCTCGTGCTCAGCCTGCTGCTCTTCACCCTGGGCGCCGCCGGCTTTATCATCCGGCGCAACGTGATCACGGTCTTCATGTGCATCGAGCTCATGCTGAATGCCGTCAACCTGGCTTTTATCGCCTTCGCGCGGCACTTGCCGAGTCTGGATGGACAGCTCTTCGTGTTTTTCGTGATCGTGGTGGCGGCGGCCGAGGCTGCGGTGGGCCTCGCCATCATCGTGGCCTTGTACCGCAATCGCAACTCGCTGGCGATCGACGATGTCGATTCGATGAAGTTGTGATCGGTTTGGAGGAAATTGGACCGCGGTCATTCCCGATGTTGCCGCTGACGCGCTGATCTCATGGATATCTTGCTGCTGCTGATGCTCCTGCCTCCGCTGGCCGGGGCGGCCTTGAACGGAATCTTCGGCCGCCGCTTCTCGCAGAGCCTTGTCTCATGGATCGGCTGCGGAGCCTCGGGTTTGGCAGCGTTGTTCGCCATTCTGGCGGCGCTCAGCTCTCACCTCGGACCGGACTCGCCCCCCTACATCCACAGCTACTTCACCTGGATTCAAGCGGGAGCTTTTCACACCGATTTTGCCGTCTACTATGACCGCCTCACGCTGGTGATGACCCTGACCGTCACCGTGATCGCCTTCTTGATTCACCTTTACTCGCGCGGCTACATGGAGCACGAGGGCGGTTATTACCGGTTCTTCTGCTACCTGAACCTCTTTCTCTTCATGATGCTGATGCTGGTGACGGCGGCCAGCTATCCGGTGATGTTTGTGGGCTGGGAAGGCGTGGGCCTGTGCTCCTACCTGCTGATCGGGTTTTACTTCCCGAAAAAATCCGCCTCGGACGCCGGCAAGAAAGCTTTCATTGTCACCCGCATTGGCGACGCCGGGTTCACCATCGGCGTGGCGCTCCTCTTCTGGAGTTTCGGTTCGGTGAATTTTGGCGAGCTCTTCCCCAAGGTTGGTGCCTTGGCGCTCGGCGATCAGCAGCACACGCTGACGGTCGCCTGCCTGCTGCTTTTTCTCGGCGCCGTCGGCAAGTCTGCCCAGCTTCCCCTGTACGTGTGGCTGCCGGATGCCATGGAGGGCCCCACACCCGTCAGCGCCTTGATCCACGCCGCCACCATGGTGACGGCCGGCGTTTACATGGTGGCGCGCTCCAACGTGCTCTTCGTGCACGCGCCGGATGCCCTCAAGACCGTGAGCGCCATTGGCTGCCTCACCGCCTTCTTCGCTGCCACCATCGCGCTCTGCCAGAATGACCTGAAGCGCATGCTGGCTTATTCCACCATCAGCCAGCTCGGATACATGTTTGTGGGTTGCGGCGTGGGTGTGTTCTCGACCGGCATCTTCCACCTCATGACCCACGCCTGTTTCAAGGCCCTGCTGTTCCTGGGCGCCGGCAGCGTGATGCACGCCATGAGCGGCCAGCTCGATATGCGTTATATGGGCGGCCTCCGGCACAAGATGCCGGTCACGTTCTGGACGTTTGTGGTGGCGACGCTGGCCATCAGCGGCGTCCCGGGTCTTTCCGGCTTTTTCAGCAAGGATGCCATCCTGGCGGCAGCCTACAACGGACCGCTGGGCTCGCCCTGGCTCTACTGGCTGCTCTCGCCAGCCCTGACGTCGTTTTACATGTTCCGTGGCCTTTTCCTGACCTTCTGCGGCAAGTCGCGAGTGCCTCACGAGCTGGAGCATCACGTGCACGAGAGCGGCTCCAAGATGACGGTACCGCTGATGGTGCTGGCGGTATTCTCCGTCGTGGCAGGATGGGTCAACGTCCCCAAGGTGATGGGCGGCAGCGACGCCTTTGAGCATTATCTCGACCCTGTCTTTGGCGCTTCCGAAAACCTGCTGCGAACGAGCGCGGCGGCCGTTCCTCACGAAGTGAGCGAGGTGACGCTTATGGTGCTGTCGCTCTTGCTCGTCGGCCTGGGCATCCTTGTGGCTTATTGGTTCTACTTAAGATCTCCTGAGATTCCGGACCGTCTCGCCACGGCCTTCAGCGGAGCGTACCGGACGCTGGTGAATAAGTATTATGTCGACGAGTTCTACAACTGGCTTATTGTGAGGCCCTTATACGTCAGTTCGGACAAGTTCCTGTGGCAGGCGCTGGACACCGAGGTGATTGACGGCGCCGTGAACGGCTCCGCCGAGGCCACCGCCGACATTGGCGGGATCCTGCGCCGCGTCCAATCGGGTAACATCCGGAGCTACGCTGCCTGGGTGCTGGCTGGTGCTGTCGGTTGGCTCGGGTACCTGCTGCTGCGCTGACGATTGGCCGATGAGCGCCGAGTCAGGGGAAGCTACTCGGCAGAACCGCCTGCTTGAGACTCGCCCGTGCGTGGGCGCAAGAACATTACGGCAAGTGAGCTGGTGAGAGTCAGGACACACGTTTCTAAGGAAACGAACCCGTCATGTTGTTGAAAATAAAGGATCGGCCTTCGGGGGAATGCTCAAAATGAGCTCACGAAAGCCCCCGTTTCGGCCAAATGAAGCCGGGAAATCAGATGTAGCACCAAGTTCGGTGCTAGCGCAAAGACACCGTAGCGGCCTTTGCGGGCGGCTTCGACTTCTGCCCTTGCACGTTTTCGAGGAAACGAACCCGTCATGTTATTGAAACTAAAGGGTCGGCTTCACATGAAGGGTCAGAACGAACCCGAGAATCAGGGTCGGAGACTGTGCCCGCCCTTATGGCATGGCCATTTGCATGTGGCCGGGAAAACGAGGAACGAAACCAACATCTCCTTTAGAATCGGCGGAGCGCCCCAGCGCAGAATATAAAATGCCGTCGCACAATCACATTTTGACGATCGCCGTCTTCCTGCCGCTCGTGGGCGCCTGGGTGATTGCCTTTCTGCCCTCCGAAGCCGCCGGCCGGATCCGGTTCGTGGCGCTCGCTTTCTCCGGCCTGACCTTCGCGGTCACCCTGGGCCTCCTGTTCGGTTTTGACCGCGCTCAGGGAGGCTTTCAATGGGTCGAAGACTACGCCTGGATCGCCTCACCGCCCATCCACTATCACTTGGGAATCGACGGCCTCAGCCTGATCCTGGTGGTGCTCACCGGTTTTCTGACGCCGCTCAGCGTCCTCGCCTCCTGGACAGGGATCACCGAGCGGGTGAAGGAGTTTCACCTCTTCCTGCTGGCGCTCGAAACCGGCGTCATCGGCGTGTTCGTTTCGGTGGATCTCTTCCTCTTCTTTGTCTTCTGGGAAGTGATGCTCATCCCCATGTATTTCCTGATCGGCATCTGGGGACACGGACGCAAGGTGTATGCCGCCGCGAAGTTCATCCTCTACACCATGGCGGGCTCCGCGCTTATGCTGGTGGGAATCATCTTCTTGTACGACCGCACCGGCACCTTCGACTACAGCCAGATTCTGGGCGCGCTTTCAAGCGGGTCGCTGGTGCTTACCCCCCATGTCGAGAGCCTGCTTTTTTGGGCTTTTCTGCTGGCCTTCGCCATCAAGGTACCGCTGTTTCCGTTACACACCTGGCTGCCGGACGCCCACACCGAAGCGCCTACGGCCGGCTCGATGATTCTGGCGGGCGTGCTGCTGAAGATGGGCACATACGGCATGCTGCGCTTCTGCCTGCCGCTGTTCCCGAACTCCTCGCGCGAGTTCTCCACACTGCTGAGCGTGCTGGCCGTGATCGGCATCATCTACGGGGCGCTCGTCTCCATGGTCCAGCCTGACCTGAAGCGGCTGGTGGCCTACTCCTCGGTGGCCCACCTCGGCTTTGTGGTGCTCGGCATCTTCGCCTTCAACCCGGAGGGGGCTGAAGGCGCGATCTACCAGATGGTGAACCACGGCGTCTCCACCGGCGCTCTCTTCATGATGGTGGGAATGCTCTATGACCGCCGCCATACTCGCCTGATCAAGGATTTCGGCGGCCTCGGCACCACCATTCCCGTCTTCAGCACGTTCTTTATGATTGTCACGCTGTCATCACTCGGCTTGCCCCTGCTGAATGGCTTCGTGGGCGAGTTCCTCATTATCCTAGGATCGTTTCGCGCGCGCGCCCTTTTCGGATCGCTGGCCGCGGTGGGCGTGATCCTGGCGGCGGTTTATTTGCTCTGGATGTATCAGCGCGTGTTCCTGGGTGAGGTGACCAACGAAAAGAACCGCGAGATTTCCGACTGCAACGCCCGCGAGAAGTTGATGCTGACGGCTACCGTGGCCGTGATCATCTTTATGGGTGTCTACCCGCAGCCTTTCCTCCGGCAGATGGACTCCAGCGTCTCCCAGGTACTGGCGCGGGTGAATCCCGGCGCTGAGAACGCTTTCCGAGTCGCGCCCAGAAAGAATTCTCTCCCGGTTCACGAGGCGTGGCCAAAGGCCGGGGTCGTAGCGCTCCGAGGGACGCCTTTTCCCATGGGAGAGGGTGGCGCGAAGCGCCGGGTGAGCGGACAGTTTGAGATTTCGGCGGCAAAGCCGGATGGTAACCTCGCGGAGAATTCCCCGACCACCACGGCCGCCAGAGGTGCCGATCGATGATCACCGTGAGCACCCTTGATTTCGTCCGCATTGCGCCGGAACTCGTGCTGTCGGGCTTCGCGCTGCTGGTCATGATGCTGGAGCCGGTGACGCCGCTCGGACGGAAGAAGGCGCTCGGCTGGGTGGCGGTGGTGGGCGTGCTCCTGGCAGGAATCACGTCGCTGGGCAGCGCTCGCTTTGGCGGCTCGGCCTTCTCCGGCAGCATCTCGAGCGACGCCTTCAGCGCCTTCTTTATCAATCTTCTGCTGGCCATCGCTGGGCTTACACTTTTGGGCTCGATGTCTTATCTCGAGCGCGATGCCGTGGACCACGGTGAGTTCTATGCCTTGATCCTGCTGGCCACGGCCGGGGCGGCCTTCATGGTGGCTTCCACTGACCTGATTATGGTCTTTATCGGGCTCGAAATCTCCAGCATCTCCACCTACATTCTGGCCGGATACAAGCGCGGTGAGCTGCAGTCGAACGAGTCCTCAGTGAAGTATTTTCTGCTGGGTTCTTTTGCCACCGCCTTCTTCCTTTACGGCATTGCTTTTGTCTACGGCCTGACGGGCACCACGAATCTCAACGTGGTCCGGGAGACCCTGGTGAACTCGAACGCCGCTTCGGGCGGGCCTCAGTTGCTCTGGCTGGCCCTGCTACTGATGTTCGTGGGGCTCGCCTTCAAGGTGTCCGTGGCGCCTTTCCAGGTCTGGACGCCGGACGTTTACCAGGGTGCGCCTGCGCCCATCACGGCCTACCTGTCGACAGCGCCCAAGGCGGCGGCGTTCGCGGTGCTGGTGCGCATCCTGGTCGGGAGTTTCGGCCACTCGCCCTCCATGGGACCGGTCGTGTTCTGGCTCCTCTGGATTTCAGCCGTGCTCACCATGTGCGTGGGAAACCTGGCGGCACTGTGGCAGTCCAATATCAAACGGCTGCTGGCTTACTCTTCGATCGCGCATGCGGGTTACATCCTGGTCGGAATCACGGCGGGGGGCGCCGAGGGTACCTCAGCGGTGCTCTTCTATCTTGCCGGCTATGCCTTGATGAACGTAGGGGCTTTTATTCTCATCGCCCAACTGGCGGGGACGGGGGAGCGGCGCGTCGAGATCGCGGACTTCACCGGCCTGGCCTCGGAGCGGCCCGGAATCGCCGCTTGCCTTACGGTATTTATGCTTTCGCTTGCCGGCTTTCCCGCCACCGTCGGTTTTTTTGCCAAGTTTTACGTCTTCCGCTCGGCCATTCACGCGCACCTGATCGGCTTGACGGTGATCGCCTTGCTGAACAGCGTGGTTTCGGTCTACTACTATCTCCGGCTGGTGGTGGCGATGTATATGGGCGAAGGCAAGACCGAGGTCTCCGAGGCGCCGGTCCCCACGGCGCTAGGCTTTGCGCTGGGCGTCAGCCTGGTGGGCATTTTCTTCCTCGGCCTGTTCCCTTCCAGTCTGCTGGGCAGCCTCATCGCGATGCGCCTTCCCTGGCTGTAGCTGCGCTCGGAAACGGCAGTTCCAAACCTTGACAGAGCCTACATATGTAGCCCATTCTAACTTCTGGGAGAGTCGTCGCGGCTGAGACTGCGCTGGGTGGCTCGCGGACGACTCGGCGAGATCAGGGATTGGTCTGTTGGGGTTGGACGTCCGAGGTCGCCCTCAGCGCGCTGAGCGGGCCGGAGAGGAAAAAGCGCGCCGCGCGGCCGGTGTCAGGATCGCGATTCTCCACCCAGCGCCGGTCGATGTGCTGCAGGTCAGCCGTAGACTCAAGGTCCGCGGTGCCGTCGAAGCCACAGCTTCCGGCGAGCTCGAAGACGGCCCCGCCAAGTCGCAGCTCAACGGGCGGTATGACGGCGCTACGATTTCGCACTTGGAGAGAGAGGTCGACGGAGTGCAGAGTGAGCGGGCCGCGGCTGGGCGCCAGATCTCCCCAGGACGCTGCCCGCACCGCACCACGCAAG
>DATDGR010000318.1:0-13874 GCA_036521995.1 Terriglobia bacterium
ATAGAGCGAAATAGAGCTTTGGACGGATGCCGAAGCGATGTAAGATATCCGCCGTTGTCGGTAGGACACCCGCACCTGTGCCTGCGGACAGGCCCCAAGTGCGAAGCTCACGAACCATCACGCACCACTTCTTTTAAGGAGCCAGCTTCAAATGTCTAAGAACCTTTTCGCAGCCTTTGTCGCACTGACGTTGTTCGCTACCGCAGCCGCCGCCCAGACCGTGGACGAGATCATCGCCAAGCATATTCAAGCTCGTGGAGGTATGGAAAAGTTGGAGTCCGTCACCAGTTTGCGGCAGGCAGGGATCTTCAGCGCCGGCTCCTTCCGGGCGCAGGTGGTGCAGGAAAACAAGAGACCCGACAAAGTCCGCGAGGAATTCATCATCCAGGGAATGGCTCAGGTGCAGGCCTACGACGGTAAGACGGGCTGGCAGGTGTCTCCCTTCGAAGGGCGACGCGATCCTGAGCTACTTTCCCAGGACGACATGAAGGGACTCGTGGTGGATGCGGACATGGACGACCCGTTGGTGGATTACAAGCAAAAGGGACATAAGGCGGAGCTGGTGGGCCACGATTCGGTGGAGGGGACAGACTGCTACAAGATCAAACTGACGCTAAAGAACGGGGACGTCCGCACCTACTACTTGGACACAGATTCGTTCATGGAACTGAAACTGGAGCAACAGACCACCATTCGCGGGGCGCTGCAGGAAAGTGAAACCTATTACGGCGACTACGAGGAAGTGAACGGTCTCTATTATCCGTTTGCAAGGGAGATGGGCCAGAGGGGCGATTCGAACCGCTCCAAGGTAACTGTTGAAAAAGTGGAGCAGAATGTGCCGCTCGACGACGCTCTCTTCTCGGTGCCTGTCGCCAAGAAGTAGCCATTGCCGCTGGGAGCGCGGCCGTCCCGCGGCTCTTTCAACGCGGACAAAGAGGGAGAGAAAGAACGGGTGGAGCTCAAGCGCTCCGGAAGGGGAGATATCACTACATGTTCAGATTGATAGTTCGCCCCGCAGTCTTCGCAGTCCTGATTTGGCTAGTGCGGTTGGCAGCGCCCCTTATGGCGCAGGAAGTGAAGTTCGACTCCGACACAATCTCAGGCCTTGGCGCGCGAAACATCGGTTCGGCAACGATGAGCGGCCGCGTGGCTGCCCTGGCGGCGGTCAAGGAAGACGGCCGGCTAACGGTGTACGTCGGGGCGGCGGGTGGTGGCGTCTGGAAGTCGATGAACGGCGGCACTACTTTCAAGCCCGTCTTTGACAAGCAACCGGTACAGTCGATCGGCGCCATTGCCATCGATCCTTCCGCTCCCAAGACGGTCTGGGTAGGCACGGGAGAATCGTGGACGCGGAACAGCGTTTCCATCGGCAACGGCATTTACAAGTCTACGGATGGCGGCGATAACTGGACGAACATGGGTCTGAAGGAGTCGGAACGAATCGTCAAGATCCTGGTCGATCCGAAGGACAGCAACACGGTTTACGCATGTGTGCCCGGCAAGCTTTGGAGCGACAGCGACGAGCGCGGCGTGTACAAGACAACGGACAGTGGCAAGTCGTGGACCCAAATCCTCAAGGGCGCTAACCTCTCGACCGGTTGTTCCATGATTTCGATGAGCCCGCGCGATTCGAGGGTCCTTTTCGCGGGAATGTGGGACTTCCGGCGTAAGGGATGGACGTTCCGCTCGGGGGGCGAGAACCCGACGGCATTCAGCGGCAGCGGCCTTTTCCAATCGACCGACGGTGGCACCACCTGGACCAACCTGGATGAGAAGACCGCCAAGGGGCTTCCGCCCAAACCGTGGGGCCGGGTCGTGGTGGCCATAGCCCCTTCGAATCCTAACGTAGTGTACTTGTTGATTGAATCGAGGCGCAGCGCCCTGTTCCGTTCCGACGATGGCGGTAAGACCTGGCAGGAGCGAGACCGCAGCCAGATGATGGTGAGGCGTCCGTTTTACTTCGGTAACCTCATCGTCGATCCTAAGGATCAAAACAAGGTCTACAAGCCGGACGAGGGCCTGATTCTGACGGTTGACGGCGGCAAGAGTTTCAGCGGGATCTCGGGCGGTGCGCACGGTGACTTCCACGACGTTTGGGTGGACCCGGACGACACCCAGCATGTGATTACGGGAGACGACGGCGGGGTTTGGTATTCCTATGATAGCGGCAACACCTGGTGGAAGGGGAACAACCTGCCCATTTCACAGTTCTATCACGTTAGCGTCGACATGGCCGACCCTTATCACGTTTACGGCGGCTTGCAGGACAACAGCGTATGGGTGGGCGACTCAGCTTATCCGGGCGGAATTACCAACGGCCGGTGGGAGAACCTCTATAACAGCGACGGGTTCTGGGTGTTCCCCGACCCCTCAGACCCGGACTATGTCTACGCAGAAGCACAAGGCGGAGAGATTGGACGGGTTAATCGACGCACCTTGGAAACGCGCAACATCAAACCAGAGCCCAACTACAGCGAAGGCAAGCTACATTTCAACTGGAACACGCCGATTCACATGAGCCCGAATGAGCCGGGAACTCTTTACATCGGCGCCCAGTTTCTTTTCCGGTCTCGAGATCACGGACAGACCTGGGACCGCATCTCGCCAGACCTCACCACGAACGATCCGGAAAAGCAGAAGCAGGAGGAAACGGGCGGCGTCACCGTGGATAACTCGGAAGCCGAGATGCACACCAGCATCTATTCCATCTGCGAGTCCCCGCGAGATGGGCAGACCATCTGGGTGGGTACGGACGATGGGAACCTCCAGATCACACGCGATAGTGGCAAGGCATGGACGAACGTGGTAGGGAATGTACCCCAGCTTCCCAAAGCGTCATGGGTCTCTTGGGTGGAGGCCAGCCGTTTCGACGCTGGCACAACCTACGCGACTTTCGATCGTCACACTTTCGGGGATATGGACCCCTACGTCTACAAGACAACGGACTACGGCAAGACTTGGGCGCCGATCGTAAGCAAGAATTCCGGAGTACGTGGTTACGCGCACGTGATCAAGGAGGATACGGTTGTCCCGAGTTTGCTGTTCCTGGGCACCGAATTCGGCCTCTGGATCTCGCCCGACGGAGGCAAGCAGTGGGCCCAGTACAAGGGCAACGAGTTTCCAAACGTGGCGGTGCGCGACATCATGGTGCATACGCGCGAGTCCGACTTGATTCTGGCTACTCACGGGCGTGGCATCTGGATCGTGGACGACATCACCCCTCTGCGCAAGTTGACTCCCGAAGTCAGGGCGCAGGAAACCGTGTTCCTGCAAGGGAGGCCCGCGCAGCAGCGGCTTAGTGCCAACGGAGGCTGGCCTGAGGGAAACGCGGCATTCGCCGGGCCGAATCCGCCGGACGCAGCGCTGATCACGTACTACCAGAAAAAGCGACACATCTTTGGAAGAATGAAGATAGAAGTGTTCGACGACCAGGGAAAGTTGGTGGATACACTCCCGGCCAACAGCCGTCGCGGGATTAGCAGAGTGGAGTGGCCGATGCGGCTCAAAGCCCCGCGGGCTCCCTCAGGAGCCACACTCGCCGTCCCCCCGATCGGTCCTCGAGTGTTGCCTGGCACCTATACCGTGAAAATGACTCGTGGCCAGGAGACTTACACCACTCAGTTGGTGGTTGGTCTGGACCGCCGCGCCAAGTTCACCCTGGATGACCGCAAGCAGGAGTTCGACGCTGTCATGCGAGTTTACGACCTGTTAGGCGATATGACCTTTGAGGTGGACCGCATCAATGGGGTGAGAGATGCCCTTTCCGATCGCGCCGCCAAGGCAGCACCCGACGACGCCCTCAGCCGGCGCTTGAAGTCGTTCTCCGATAAGGCCGATAACATCCGTAAGAAAATCGTGGCCACCAGGGAAGGTGGAGACATCACAGGCGAAGAGCGCATCCGCGAAAAGGCGGGTGAATTGTATGGCGACCTCCTCAACTACGAAGGCCGCCCGGCCGATTATCAGACGGCACGCATTGATTCCTTAAGGCATGAACTCGACGACGTGGTGAAGGAATTCGACACCTTCATTGCCACCGACTTGCGCGATGCGAACGCCGCCTTGGCCAAGAAGAAACTCGAAGCCGTCCAGCCACTCACGCGTCAGGACTGGAACAGAGAGAACAGTACGTCTAACGACTGAGCGGAGACAATGCCACGCCGAAAGCCTGTAGAGGGCCGCCAGGCGGCGCCACTGAAGCCGCACCCTTACGATGTAACGTAAGGCGACGCGTTCTGTGCAGGGCGGTCTACTGACAGGAAATGCTGGAATCACAAGAAGGCCATTGACTCAAAACGTTGGTCCAGAATACTCAAGTACTCGGTAATTCTTATATGGGTCCCCTCGCGGTCCAGCCAGCCTGACGAGCACCGGTTGCAGCCTCCATTGCATTGAATTCTATAGAGATTGGTGATCGGGTCGGCATTGGCCATCGACTTGCGCCGGGTGTCCATGGGTGACCGAGGCGTGGAGCTCAAGTGAAGGGAGACATAACTCGAGGCACGGGCTCAACAGCGTGAGAAAGGAGTCGCGGTGCTTCACTACACGTCTCTGGTCTTGAGAGGGCCCTGGTCCGACGCAGGCGTCGGGTGCTCGGTCTAAGCCGGCTTACGAGCTCGATGCGACCAACCCGATGCTCGCCTCGCCTGATCCTGGGCGCTTCCCTGAACCTGGGCCGGAGAGATGCCCAGATCCTGCAGCGAAGGCCCTGCCGAATTACCGGACGGGGCCGTGGCGCCGCCCTGGACTTCCTGTTGAATACTCACGGCGCCGAGAGCCACGTCCATTGATTGCTTCGCTCCTGCGGTGACCGTCACTTTGACAACTTTGCTGCTGAATCCCTCCGCCGAGACCGAAACCTCGTAATCCCCAGGCATGAGGTTTGATACGGTGTACATCCCGTACAGGCTGGCTTGCGTCTCGATCGATTGACCCGATGCCAGACTCTTGACGAAGACTTTGGCGTTGGGAATGACCGCGCCCGAAGGACCGGTAATAGTGCCTGACAGTGTGGTGCCCCCGCTCTGGCCCCACATCGGGGTCGACAACAGGAAGAAGAGAAGCAGGGCTCTTCGCCACGAAACGGACTTGGCCGCGTTCGCATTCATTCGAATTCTCCAAAGTTCACAAGACTGTGAGAAGGAGAAACGTTGTTTGCTTTAGGACTGCGCCTTCTCAGGAGACAGCACATGAGCAGACCGCCTAGAGGTGCGGCACCGGCATGAGACGCGGTACGTACGGCGGACTCCGGTTGCCCAACCATGAGTACCGACTTCCAGCATAGCAACACTCGCCGTCGGCGCATCCCCAAAGCTGCCAACATGAACGAAATGTCATTTGGCGTTCATGCAGCCTTGAGTGCGGGCCGGAATGGGACGCACAGGAAGTACAGGGCTCCGGCAAGGCGGGAAGAGATCAACGTTGGAACGGAGAGAAAAGACCCGCTATCAGGTAAGCTGCGCCGTGCTAATGGGGAGTGAGAGCGTCACGGTGGCGCCGCCGCCCGGCCGATCGGAAATCTTCACGCTCCCCCGATGAGCCTGAACCACAGCATCCACAAATGCCAGCCCGAGACCGTTTCCAGGGGAGCGTTCTCCTTTTACGAATCGCTCCAAAGCTTGACTGGCGATCTCAGGAGGGAAGCCCGGTCCGTTGTCTTCAACGACGAGTTCGGCAATGCTATCGGTCGAGCGGAGGCGAACATCAATCTGGCAGCCGTCGGGCAGATGCACGAGCTCGTTTTCCAGCAGATTGCTTAAGGTGCGGTTAAGAAGCCCAAGGTCGGCTTCGACCACAACGGGGCTGCCGAGGTGAGTGCGCACTTCATGGTGCCTTTCGGCCATCGCGGGCTGATAGAGACCTACCAACTGCGTCACCACTTCGCGAAGATCAACTGGCGCACGGTCCAGACGGAGCGCCCCGGCTTGAGCCTCGGCCACATCCAGCGTGGTGTTGAGCAAAGTTGACATTCGGTCCAGTCCTTCAATCGCCTGTCCCACGGTGTCTCTCCAGTGCTCACCGTTTTCCGCCGAAAGCGCTCCCTCGAGAGTTCCACGGATGGACGTGACCGGGCTCTTCAGGTCGTGCGCCACGGAATCGGTCACGGTCCGCAGTTGGTTTACGGACGCCTGGATCCGGCCCAGCATGTGGTTGAATGTCCTTGCCAGCCTGGAGATTTCGTCTGAGTTTCCAGGCTCGGGTAGCCGCTCGTCGAGTGCCTCGCTGCCGATCCTGGCCACCGTCTCAGTGATGCGCTCGACCCGCTGCAAAGTGCGCCGTGCGCTCAGGTACGAAATCAGGAGTCCGAACAACACGGTTCCGGCCCACACCGAGAGAAAACGGCGGGTGAGCTTGTGCAGGACGTGGTGCTCGCCGTGCTCGGAAAGCCCCAAGTAAATGGCGTTAGGTCCAGGATGCGCCGGCGCCACCACACGAAAGCTAGCGGAAGTTTGTCGCCAGCCTTCTACCTTGATCGACTGGGGCAGCCCCGCAACCCAGTGTGCCTGCTGGATCGCGCGCCAGAATTTATCCTTCGGCCCGGGCCCTACGAAGAGGGCATCGGAATCAGCTGCGGGGTTCACGCTGAGGAAAAACACAGCGTTCATGCGCTCCCCGTGGGAAGTCGTCTCATCGGGAACCTCGTGCATTGCCAGTTCCGCCACCTCCTCCACAATGTGGTCATAGAGGCTGTCACGTGGCGTGTCCTGCGCCACCTGCGCAAGCACCTGGGCCTCCCCGGTCAGCCAGGCATCGGAGCGGGCGCGGATCTCTTGAGCAACAAACACGTAGACGATGAAGAACGCGACAAACGTTCCCAGCGAGAACGCCAGCGTGGTCCACAATGCGATGCGCCAGGCGGCAGTGGTTCGCAGACTCTTAGGCATCCTTCAAAACGTACCCAACTCCCCGAATCGTGTGAATTAACGGCCGACAACCTGCGGCGTCAACCTTGCTCCGCAACCGATAAATGTGAACGTTCACAATGTTGGTGGCGGGATCAAAGCGCATCCGCCAGACGTGGTCCAGGATCATCGTCCGGGTAACTACACGGCCTTCGTTGCGGCAAAGATATTCCAACAGGGAGAATTCTTGCGGGCTCAGTTGGAGTACACGATCCCGCCGGCGAGCTTCACGCCCGACCAGGTCAAGCTGAAGATCAGCAACTTGGAGCCGGACGGATTCCTGTTGTGCAGTTGAAGAGCGGCGCAGCAGGTTTCGCAGCCTCGCCAGCAGCTCCGCCAAAGCGAATGGTTTCGTCAGGTAGTCGTCGCCGCCATGCTCGAGACCTTTGACGCGCTCGTCGACCGAGCGCCGGGCCGACAAGATTAAGACGGGAGCGGAGCTGCCCTGAGCGCGGCAGCGCGCAATCAAGTCAAGTCCGTCCATGTCGGGCAGACCCAAATCAATGATGTGCGCATCATGGACGCCCTGCAACGCTAAGGCCTCCGCGCGCGTCGCGTCCGAGGCGGTGTCGACCTGATAGCCCGCCTCAGTTAGCGCCTGGGCGACGAACCTCTGAATCGCTAAGTCGTCCTCCACCAGGAGCAGCCGCACCGTGAAGACCCGCCGGGAGAAGATATTTTGACCAGAAGACTTACTATACGATGCGTTGGACCCTTCACACGTTGATGTTTTGCGTATGCAAGCGAGCCTACTGCGTCTAAAGGTTAAACCGGCCAAACCTCTTCTTTGGTAATGAATTGGGAACGAAAACGCCCTTCCCGGACGGTTGTGTCGCGATCCGTGATCCGTCTGGCGTGCGGAACACTCGGACGTAGTCGCCTAACCTGAGAGGTCCGTACACAGTGTCGAGGCGGCATTTCGGGAAATAAGTGTCCGGGTCGGCTACTGTTTAGCCAGAAAATGGGGCCGCATCCTTGCTCTTGGCCTGCCGACAATTCAATTTGCCGGTAAACGGGCTACCCGTTGAACTGGTCCCGCGGCCTCGCTGACTATCCGGAGATCGCGGCGTGCCCGTATCGGCCGCTCGGAGAGAACGCCAACCGACCTGAATCGCTAGCGCGAATTTCGCTTGACTGCGGTTCGGAAATTCGTGTACTATGCAGTTATAGAGCACCCGGGACGCATGGGGAATGGACTCGGCACCGCGACTCCGCTCAAGGCTGCAGGATCACTCAACAGCAATCGGAGCCGGAAACGAACTGGTCAACGTATCCCATTGATTGTAGGGTGGATAGATCTTGATTTTCCCAAACGAACTGGCAGGGGTAACGCTATGATGGGCAAAGAGATAAGCCGGATTTCGCGGGAAAAATTCGTTCGCAGAGGCGTACCGGTCAATGAGGAGCTCTCGGCTGGCGGGAGACCCCGAACGAACTGGCTGGCGTATCACATTGATTCTAAGGTGGATAGGCTTTATTTTCCGAAACGAACTGGCAGATCTAAATCTATGAGTCTTGCCACGAGACTGAGAAGCACTTCACAGCGTCTCATATTCAGGATCAGGGAGGCAGTTGACATTCGGGCGGTTTTTGTTAAAGATAGGAGAATCGACGGCGCGGAAGGGGCAGAAAAGACTGAACCCCTAGGCAGCCTAACTTATGACAACCAAAAGTCTTAAAAAGAAGTCAGTCAGAGCCAACCGCTCCACGGTGGCGAAGGCTGGCCACACGTCGGGTGGGGTTTCAAAGGCACGATCAAATCACAAGCCAAGTTCTCGCGAAGGCGCCGCCAAGCGGTTGCAATCCCGTATAGTTACAAAGCGGGGTGTGGCCCCCAAGCCACAGATGCCGGTTGACGAGAAGCACGTCGCGGCGGTTCGTAACTTTGAGCTTGGTCTGCACCACGAGCAGCGGCAGAACTACCGTAAGGCCCGCGAGGTCTTTGAGAAGCTGGTGGCTGCCGCCCCGGCGGATGTCGCTGACCGGGCGAGGGTTCACTTACGGGCTTGCATCGAGCGCCTGGGCGCAAACGGTCTGGTTCCCAAGACGGCGGGGGATTACCACGTGTTGGGTGTGGCCGAGCTCAACGTCCGCGAGCTTGACCGGGCCGTCGAGCACCTGAGCAAGGCCCAGAAGCTGGACCCCCAGCGGGAAGAGATTCGATACGCCTTGGCCGCGGCTCATGCTCTCAAGGGCAACCGTGAGGAGGCGCTCGAGCAGCTCGAGGCAGCCATCACGCTGCGGCCTCAGAACCGGTTTCAGGCCCGCCACGATGCCGATTTTCAGCCGCTCGCCGGCGATCCCCGTTTCCTGAGCCTTATCAGCCAGAATGGCTTTTCGGCCCACGGGACTCCGTGACCCGGGTGGGTACGGGGTTAGCGTCGGCCGGTGAGGGTCGGACAAGGCTTGAAGGACGGTAGGCCCTGCATGCGGGTGGTCGCCATGGGCGGGGGTACGGGCCTCGCGACCTTGCTGCGAGGGCTGAAGCCTCATGTACGGCCGCCCACCGGCGCTGCGGCGCGTTCGCCGTCCGTCAGCCGGCTTACGGCGATCGTCACGGTCACGGACGAAGGCGGCAGCTCCGGGCGCCTGCGCCGCGACTTCGGAATGTTGCCGCCCGGCGACATCCGCAACTGCCTGGTGGCGCTGGCTGAGGACGAACAGCTCCTCACTAGGCTATTCAGCTATCGCTTCAGCGGCGGCCGCGGCTTGGCCGGCCACAGCTTCGGTAATCTCTTCCTTGCGGCCCTCACTCACCTCACCCGCGACTTCGCCAAGGCCGTCCGCCTCTCGAGCGAGGTGCTGGCCGTGCGCGGCGAGATCTTTCCTTCCACCCTCTCAGATGTCCGCTTGAAGGCGCGTCTGGCCGATGGGCGAACGCTCCACGGCGAAGCCCCCATTAACCAGACCTCTGTTCCCATACGGCATCTTGAGCTCGTGCCGCGGGGTTCGCGGGCGCTTCCCGAGGCCCTGGCCGCGATTGACGAGGCCGATCTCATCACGCTCGGTCCTGGATCTCTTTACACGTCGCTGATTCCTAATCTGCTGGTGCGTGGCATCGCCTCCCATATCGCGCGCGCCCGAGCCCGGAAGGTTTTCATCGCCAACCTCATGACTCAGCCGGGAGAGACACGAGACTACACAGCCGCAGACCATCTGCGGGCCATCCGGGAGCACGCGCGCGGCCGGCGCCTCTTCGATTGCGTCGTGCTCAGCAATCAGCAGCTTTCACGGCAGATGGAGAAGCGATACGCCGCTGAAGGCGCAGCGCCCGTGCTCAATGATGTCGACGAGGTGCGGAGGCTGGGAGTGACGCCCGTGATCGCGCCTTTGCTCGAAGAAGAGCACGTGGCCCGGCACGAGCCTCAGCGTCTCGCCCGGCTGCTGCTTCGTCTCGGCCGGGGAAAGCCCCGACGGCGGGTTCCCGGCGCATGATGGTTGGCTGCCCGGCGAAGGAGAACCCGAATGAGATCAACTTCCCTTAGGCTCAGATTCGTGGCGGCCATGATGTTCCCTCTGTTGCTGGGTGTCCTCGGGGCGGACGGCCAGCCGAAGGGCGCGAGAATCCACCGGCTCCAGAGGCCCTGGCTTGCCGAGCGATCGAATCCAAAACGGCGTCCGTGGTGGGAGCGAGGGTGGTGATCTTTCATCAAGCCGACAGCAGCGACCGCGACCAGTTAGGCGCCTTCCTCAAGGAGCATGACGCGTCCAGCGTTCAGTTCCAGACGCCGCAGGGCTCCTGGCAGGAGGCGACCGTATTCCGTTTGAAGACTTGTTTTGGGCGTGGCTTGCTCGTGTTTCCCGCAGGTCGGGCCGCCCTGGCCGAAGGCGATCGATTCCTGCTGCGCCTGGGCGCAGGCGCGAAGAGGTGAGGGCGTGAGCCTGATCGAGGCTACACTACTCGGGGGGCTGAGTTGCCAGGATCTGGAGACTAGATGGATGGCTGGGGTGCTATCGGCAGTTCCTCGTAGCTCCGATCCTTGGCCGGCGGGGGCGAATAGCCGTCGGGCAGGTCGCCGTTGTCCGCGCGGAGGTATTGCCAATAGTGCGGTTTGAGAGAAGCTATCAGCTCCTTGCGAGACTTCGTTTTCAACGGTCTGCCGACATGGATTTTGCCCATCTTGGCCAGGCGTTTCTCTGAGAGAGCGCCGGAGAACATCCACAGCGGCCAGGTGAAATTGGGACCGTTCGCGCGCCGCAGCTTGTATAGCCACATGGCGATCGATCCCACCCGCCAAGCCATGGGGCCCCACCAACTGTACTGACCCGGCCGCAGGTTGACCTTCCAGCATTTCATCATCACCTGCCACTGCAGGGGCGTCAGCTTACGGGTCTCCTCCACGCCGCGTGCCTTCTCCATGCGCGTGTCGTGCAAGGGTGTGAAGATGGAAGGCACCAGGATGGCGAAAAGGCCGCGGCGCTCCATTTCGTAGATGAGATCGAGCGTGGCCATCGAGTCCTCGTCGGTCTCGTCCGGGCTGCCGACGATCAAGGTCATTACCGGGAACCAATTGTTCTGATTGGCCACCCGCAAGCCTTCGAGCACCACGCTCGGCCAGTCGTCGATCGGAAAAGGTACGGCCTTGCTCGGCATGATCTTCTTTGCAACGCGCACCGACCCCGTCTCGAGGCCGATAAGCGGCGAGAGCACGCGTCCCTCGGGATGGCTGCTGACCCGCGGCAGACTGATGGGACTTTTCGGCAGCAGCATTTCGGAGAGCTTCTTGATCAGCAGCGGGTCAGCCACGAATGGAGCCATGGTGGCGTGGCTCAGTACGTGATGCTCCACCCCGGGCGTGCTGACGATGCTCGAATACAGGTCGAGCAGGGCCTCACGATTGGGGAAGAAGAACGGCGTTCCGGTTCGCACCTGGCCCCAGATGAACATGTCCTCCGTGGCCAGCGATACCTGGCGGTTACCCTCGCGCACGTTGGCGCGCACAGCGGCCATGATCTTGTCCTTGGGAATGTCGATCTGCGGGTTCAGGTCCGGGACACAGAACTGGCAGCGGCGCCCGCAGCCGGTGGTCATCTCGACCACGCCGAAGGTGGTGCGGCGTTCGGGCACCAGGATGGCCTCGCGCGTGGTGGGGTGGGTCACGGTCAGTTCGCGCGGCAGTTGTTCGCCATCAATTGCCTTTTCGAACAGTTGCAGGACGTCCCGCGACTCGGCCCGGCCCTCCACCACGCAGTCCACGCTGAGTTCCTCGAAGCTGTTGGTCTCAATGATCTGCCATCCGCCCGAGCCGCCCACGATCACGCGGAAGTTAGCACGGTAAGGGCTGGCCTTGATCTTGGCGAAGAGAGCCTTGGCGTAGTGCGAATTGATGGGCTCGCGCGAGGAGCCGAAAATCGAAGTGTACACACCGGCGGCGAACGTCACTCCGAGAGGATTGTGGGTGGAGACCGCCACCACGCGAGTGCGGGGGCCGATAAAGCGGTCGAGGTCGTCCGGATAGCTGGTGACGATCTGGTCGCGGGCAAAAATGCGCTCGATTGAGGCTTCCAAAAGACGCGTGCCCGCCGGCATGTAGCGCGCCGAACCGTCGGCCTCGCGCTCCACGTTGCGCCACGCCGGGTACTTGCTGTTCAGCACGAATTCCATCCACATGGGCAGCGAGGCCATGGCCATCTGGATGAAGTAGCCGGCGTGGTCAATCGTTTCAGTGAGCGGCGCTGTAAGAACGATCAGCTTTCCGCCGTCGGCCGGCCCGGTTGCCGCCGGCGCCGAACCATTTCCATGGGCGTGTAGACCGTTTCCGGATCCCCCATTGCCAAGACCCATCCTCACCTCGCACAACCTCCGGCCCGCCCTCAGGCGCTCTGACGGCTCAAGGGAGACTGTGAGTTGATCCGCCAATATACCACACTACTCCGAGGCTGGCGGGAGACGCATCCACATTTTTGTTGACAGCCTGCTGAGGACTGCCGAGAGTAAGAAGGCTTGAAGCGGCCAGGCGCTTGGGCCCGCCGGACCGCATGGATTCCTTGTGAGGTGCGGCCGATGTCCGTGAAGAGCGATCGTTGGATCAGGAAAATGGCGGAGGAACACGAGATGATTCGGCCCTTCGCCGAAAGCCAGGTGCGTGAAGGAGTGATTTCCTACGGTTGCTCCTCCTACGGTTACGATCTGCGAGTGGCTGACGAATTCAAGATCTTCACCAACGTCAACAGCACGATCGTGGACCCGAAGCACTTTGACTCGCGCTCGTTCGTCGAGTTCAAAGGCGACGTCTGCATCGTGCCGCCGAACTCGTTTGCCCTGGCGCGCTCGGTGGAATACTTCAAGATCCCGCGCAGCATTCTCACGATTTGCGTGGGCAAGTCCACCTATGCCCGATGCGGGATCATTGTCAACGTCACGCCGCTCGAACCGGAGTGGGAAGGTTTCGTCACGCTCGAGATTTCAAACACTACACCGCTCCCGGCCCGCGTCTACTCGAACGAGGGACTCTGCCAGATCGTCTTCTTCGAGTCCGACGAGATCTGCGAGGTCTCGTACAAGGACAAGAAGGGAAAGTATCAGGCCCAGCAAGGAATCGTGCTGCCGCGCGTTTAACGGGAGACGGTATGCACTCAGCATGCAGCCGGCAAAGGGCGGTCGGCGGCAAACGGTCGCCAGTCTGCCGGACAACGCCGCTGCGGCTACCCCTACTAGCCATCTTTGCCCTCTTTCTCCTGATCCCAGCGGGCCTCTGGGGCACTGTCGCTCGCGCCGCTACCAACCTTCGAATCCTCGGTGCCGACTATCGCCTTCGACCCGCGGCGGGCTGCGGACTGCCTTCTGCCCGCCGCTTACTGCCGGCAGCGTACTTGCAGCAGGGTCCATTCCCATCCGCAGCGCCGGGCAGCGAGGCTCCGCCCGAACATTACACGCTCACGCCGGACCAGCGGGCCCGAGCGGAGGCCTATTCTCAAGCGCAGGATACAGCGTACTTCGCCGGAGTCGCGCTCGCGCTTGCCACCTATCTT
>DATDGR010000319.1:0-18850 GCA_036521995.1 Terriglobia bacterium
CGAGGTGCGCTGGGAATGACCTACCACGTGGGCCCCGGGCCGGCCCAGGTGCACCTCAAGGTGAAGTCGAACTGGGACCTCAAGCCGATCTACGATGTTATCGCGAGAATTCCCGGTTCAACGGAGCCGGACGAGTGGATCATCCGGGGCAATCACCACGACGCCTGGGTGAACGGCTCTGAAGATCCGATCTCGGGTCAGTCCCCGCTGCTCGAAGAAGCCCGGGCCCTCGGCGAGATTGTGAAGCAAGGGTGGCATCCGCGCCGGACCATCATCTACGCGGCCTGGGACGGTGAAGAGCCGGGACTGCTTGGGTCCACGGAATGGGCTGAGACGCACGCCGAGGAACTCGATCGCCACGCTGCCGTTTACATCAACTCGGATTCCAACGGGCGGGGCTACCTCGAGGCGGGCGGCTCGCATACGCTGGAGAAATTCGTCAATGGAGTGGCGCGCGATGTCGAGGATCCGGAGACTCACCTGACCGCTTGGAAGCGGAATCAGCTCGCAGCCATCCGGCACGCCTCGTCTCCCGAGGACCGTGAACAGGCCCGGCAGCGGGCAGACTTGCGGATCGAGGCGCTCGGCTCCGGCTCGGACTACACTCCTTTCCTGCAGCATCTGGGAATCGCCTCGCTCAATCTCGGCTACGGCGGTGAAAGCGGAGGCGGAATCTATCACTCGATCTACGACGATTTCTACTGGTATACCCACTTCGGAGACCCGAGCTTTGCGTACGGCCGCGTACTATCCCAGACCGTAGGGACAGCCGTCATGCGCCTCGCCGATGCCGAGCTGCTGCCCTACGACTTCTCCGACTTCACGGAGACGATTCGCCGCTATGACGGCGATCTCGAGAAGCTGCTCTCGACGGAGCGCGATGAAATTCGGGAGCGCAACAAAGAGATTGACGAAGGTGTCTTTACCGCCACCTCCGACCCAACCAAGACGTACGTCCCGCCGAAGAAGGAGCCTGAGCCGCCTCACCTCAACTTCGCCCCTCTCCAGAATGCGGTCGACGAGCTGGCCGCCAGCACAGACCGCTATCAGAATGCCTTGAAGAAAGCTGATGCCAATGGTGGCGCCGTGCTCGATCGTGCCTCGTTGGGAGCTCTCAACCAGACCCTCATGGAGAGCGAGCGCAAATTGATCACCCCGGAGGGCTTGCCGCGTCGGCCGTGGTACCGCCACCAGATTTATGCGCCTGGCTTTTACACCGGTTACGGCGTCAAGACAATTCCGTCGGTACGCGAGGCCATTGAGGAAAAGCATTGGGACGAAGCCGAAGGGCAGATTCCGGTCGTGGCGAAGGTTCTGCGCGATGAGGCATCCCTGATCGACTCGGCGGCCGGGGAGCTTGAGCGTGCGGGCGCCGGTGGCCAATAAAATCGCACTTCGCCTGGGCTGCCAAACCCATGGCAGCAGGTTTGAAGGTATAATCGCTTCTCGTCAGCTCGGGCTCTCAGGCCTGGAGATGGCGATATCGGCCGGCTGGCCGGAGGACCGCAAAGATTCAGTCAAACTCAAATGGAGGCAACATGAGACGACTTTTGATGGCGATTTGCGTTTTCGGTTTCTGCACGGCACTGGCGGCTCCGGCGCTGGCCCAGGGCCATCCCCGCGCAACCACGGAAGTGACTCTCGGCAGCACCAAGGTTTCTGTGGAATACGGTAAGACGTCGCTGGGCAGCCGCTCCGTGGAAGACTTGCTTTCCAGCCTCGATCCTGACCACCCGTGGCGTCTGGGCGCCGACAAGTCAACCACGTTTTCCACTGCTGGCGATCTCGACTTCGGCGGCACAACCCTGCCGAAGGGTGTTTACAGCCTGTGGGCTCGCAAAGAGGCGGACAACACCTGGAAGCTGGTCTTCAACACCCAGCATGGCCAATGGGGAACAGACCACGACGCCTCGAAGGACGCAGTGGCCGTTCCGCTTAAGGAAGCGAAGGAGCCTGCACCGGCCGACCAGGTGACCATCAAGCTGGAGAAACAAGGTGCCGGAGGCGAGATTTCGATCCAGTGGGGCGATCTGAAGCTCTCGACCGACTTCAAACCGAAATGAGGTGGGAAGTCCGCCTTTCGGTGGCGCGCCCGCTCGCGCAGGCAGCAGTCTTGAGGCGCGTTCAATCTCCCGGCCCAAGCCGCGGTCGGATCGACGCCGGGGTTTTCACTGGGGCGGGCCGGCGCACGGCCCTTGACGTTCTTGGAAGCCTTGACGTGACAGAATAATAACCATACACATAACAGATTAAGGTGGGAAATTCGACAACGAACCCGTTAGGTCGTAGATGATAAAGCACTTAGTTCTTTAGCCCCTGTAAATTGCTAGCCAACAACGGCCGAATCAATGACCTCCAACGGGTTCTCCGGTTGCCGCCGAGCGAGCGAACCGGTCTCCGACTGAGAGCTCGGAAGAGCAGGCAGGTCGGCGGTTCTGTAACCCAATCTGCTTCGAACGGCTGGCCCCAGAGAGCTCTTGCTGGCATCGATTCCAACCGGAGAGGATCAATTATGCCTTTCTTGTCGTTCCGGCGCTTCCGCTTGCTGGTTCAATGTGGCCTCGTTTTCACCGGCTTTGCCCTCGCGCCGCGGGCGGCCACCGGACCGGCGATTACCCTGCAGGTTGACGCTACTGAGATTCGGCTCAAGATCGTGCGCGTCCATATGGAACTGCCGGCGAAGCCCGGGCCGCTCGCGCTTTACTACCCCAAGTGGATTCCCGGTGAGCACGGCCCGGACGGGCCGATCCACAATCTGACTGGACTCGAGATGAAGGCCGGCGGCCGGACCATTCCCTGGCAGCGCGATCTTCTGGACGTCTTCACTTTCCATGTCGACGTTCCGCCCGGCGCGGACACCCTCGAGGTCTCATTTGACTACATTGAACCCACGGGCGGTCCCTTCACCGGTGGGGCTTCGGCTACGGACAAGATGGCAGTGATTGTCTGGAATCAGGACCTGCTCTATCCCGCGGGCATCCCGGCCAAGGACATCACCTACAACCCGACGCTCCGCCTGCCCGAAGGCTGGAAGTACGGAACGCCCCTGCCGGTCGATCACGAATCGGGAAACGAGATCCAGTTCAAACCGGTTGACCTGGAACGGCTGGTGGACTCGCCCGTCATCACCGGCGAGTATTTTAACGCGGTCGATGTGACGCCAGCAGGTGAGCCCATCCATCATGAGATTGATCTTGCCGGCGACAGCGCAGCGGCCGTTGACATGAGTTCCGCGCTTCGCAAGAACTACACCAACCTGATCGCAGAATCCGAAAAGCTCTTCGGTACGAGGCACTACCGCGACTATCACTTCCTGCTGAGCCTGAGCGACCACGTGGCCCACTTCGGCCTGGAGCACAACGAATCGAATGACAGTCGTATCGGTGAGGACGGTCTCACCTTAGGACGCGTGCGCTCGGCAAGCCTGCTCCCTCACGAGTTTGTCCACTCCTGGAACGGTAAGTTCCGGCGCCCCGCAGATCTCACCACACCTGACTACGAACAACCGATGAAGACGGACCTGCTGTGGGTGTACGAGGGTCTGACCGACTATCTTGGGCCCATGCTCACCGCGCGCAGCGGTTTGTGGACGCCCGAGCAGTACCGCGATCACATCGCCAGTATCGCGGCGCAGCTTGGGCCCGGACGCCCAGGGCGCACCTGGCGCGACCTCCAGGATACGACCTTCGCGCCGCTCTTGGGCGGGGGATTCGGCGGAGGCTGGGGAAATTGGAAGCGCGGGGCCGACTACTACGATGAGGGCGATCTCGTCTGGCTTTGGGTCGACACGATCATCCGTGACCTGAGCCACGACCAGAAGTCGATCGACGACTTTTGCCACATCTTTCACGGCGGGCCCAACAATGGTCCTGAGGTGAAGACCTACACGTTCGACGAAATGGTCAGCACCCTGAATCAGGTCGCGCCCTACGACTGGGTCAAGTTCTTCCACGAGCGCCTTGATTCGCTCTCGCCCGAAGCGCCTGTGGGTGGCATTGAAGCGGCGGGATGGAAGGTGGAGTACACCGACCAGGAGTCGGAAGGAGAGCGAAGAGGTGGCAGCGGTCCACGCGGGAACTCTCTGAACGCCACCTACTCGTTAGGTCTTACGATCGGCGGCGACGGGCACGTCACCGACGCAATCTGGGACGGTCCCGCCTTCCGCGCCGGCATCACTCCAGGAATGGAGATCGTGGCCGTCAACGGGCGAAGGTTCACTTCCGAAGTCTTCGACGCCGCCCTGCGAGGCACCAAGACGAGTACCGAGCCCATCCAGCTTCTGGTTGAGAGCGACGACTACTTCAAAACCGTTACGATCGACTACCACGGTGGACCCCGCTATCCCCACCTTGTGCGGGTCGAGGGCAAGCCGGACATGCTGAGCGAAATCATCAAAGCGCGAGCTTCTCAGTAGCCGTCGGCCCCGAGCCATCATGCGTCCTTTTGAACGCGTCGTTCTCGTCGTGCTCGACAGCCTGGGCATCGGCGCCCAGCCGGACGCGGCGGCCTGGGGCGATGCCGGCCGCGACACGCTCGGCCACATTGCCGAACGCCGCGGCCTCAAGATCCCGAATTTCGCACGCCTCGGCCTCGCCAACATCCGGCCGCTCTCCGGCGTCGATCCGGTGCCCAGCCCCGAAGGTGCCTACGGCAAAGCGACTTTGCTTTCACCCGGCAAGGACACTACGGCTGGCCACTGGGAGATGGCCGGCATCATTCTCGACCACCCTTTTCCAACCTACCCGCATGGCTTTCCGCGCGACCTGATGGACCGCTTCGAGAAGGCCATCGAGCGCGGCACGCTCGGCAACTACCCCGCCTCGGGTACGGAAATCATCAAGCAGCTCGGCGAAGAACACCTGAGAACCGGACGGCCCATCGTCTACACCTCGGGCGACAGCGTCTTTCAGGTGGCGGCTCATGAAGACGTCATTCCGATTGAGGAGCTTTATCGCATCTGCCGCATCGCTCGCAATCTTCTGCAGAGACCCCACCGCGTAGGACGTGTGCTTGCGAGACCCTTCACGGGCCCGCCCGGCAGTTTTCGAAGGACTGAACGCCGCCACGACTACGCCGTGCAGCCGCCGCGTCCCATGCTGCTGGATCTTCTTACGGAGGCGGGGCTCGAAGTGACGGGGGTGGGCAAGATCTCGGATATTTTCCTCGGGCGCGGCATTTCGCGCTCCCTGCCGGGGCACAACAATCGCGAAGCGCTCGAAAGCACGGTCTCCGCCCTGGATACGGCCCAGGCCGGCCTGGTGTTCACCAACCTTGTGGACTTCGACATGCTTTACGGACATCGCCTCGACATCGAGGGCTACGGGCGCGCTATCGAAGAGGTCGATGCCTTTCTCACCAGGCTTCTGAGCGCGCTCGCACCCGGCGATCTCCTGATCCTCACCGCCGATCATGGTTGTGATCCTGCCGGCCCCTCCACCGACCACTCCCGGGAGTATGTGCCCGTGCTCGCCACGAGTCCTGGCGCCGCCCGCGCCGTGAACCTCGGCACACGAGCCAGCCTCAGTGATCTCGGCGCCACTATCGCCCAGAACTTCAGCCTCGAGCTGGTCCGCGGAACGAGTTTTCTGGCGCAGATTACCTGAACCTAAAACGCCGACCTGAGAAGCTAGCGCAGTAGCCTCCAGGACGCGAGGCTCGCGATCAGTTACTCGAGGCTGCGGCGTTGGTGGCGGTCTGCTGCTCCGACCTGGGGGCGTAGTAACCGGGCTTCGTGCGCACCACCAGCTTCTTGCGGGTTCCATGCTCGAAGGCTTCCACGTGTACGGGACGGAAGCTGCCGTCAGCGGCCTTGTTGGTGGGGTAGTAGGCTAGGGTGTACTGGTTGCGGATGTCGTGGGCAATCTGGCGGCAGGTCGGGTCCACTTCGCCCAGAGCAGCGGGAAAATAGGCACTGCCACCGGTGGCCTGGGCCAGTTGCTCGAGGACCTTCTTGGCGTGGCGGTCGCCGCCGCTGTGAACCTTGAAAAGACCGGTCTGGTTCGCTTCGTCGCCGAGCAGGCCGATGGTGTAGATCACGGCGTTGGACTGCTGGCCGTACTTCAGGAGCTCAGAGAAGCTGTAGCGGCTGGCATTATCTTCCCCGTCGGTGATGACCAGTAGCACTTTCTTGTCGCGATTGCCGAGGTGCAGATGATCGAGCGACGTATAAATGGCGTCATAGAGGGCGGTGCCGCCCCGGGAGTCGATCTTGCTCAGAGCGCCGCGCAAATCCTCGACGTTGGCAGCGAAGTCTCCCGGGGTGTCGAGGTAGGAGACGTCGTTGAAGTTGACGATGAAGGCCTGGTCCTGTGGGTTCGAAGTCTCCACAAACGCGAGTGCGGCCGCATTGACGGCGGGCCGCTTCTCCTTCATGCTGCCGCTGTCGTCAATCACGATCCCCATGGTCACCGGCACATCGGCGTGCGAAAACACGGAGAGCTTCTGCGGCACGGAGCCCTCGTACACGCGGAAGTCGCTTTGCGTGAGGTCGTTGACCAGACGCCCCTTCTTGTCCGCCACGGTAGCCGGTAGCACCACCAATTCAACTTTGGCGCTGATGGTGAATCCGCCGCCCTTCTGCTTCTGAACTGAGGGCGTGTGGCCGGAGGCTGGCGAGGGAGGCTCCGAAGGTTCGGCGACCTGACCTGTTGGGCCCGAGGTGGACGGGGACGGTTTTTGGCCTTGACTTGCCGGGGCCTGACCCTGCGGGGCTGGCGTCTGCGGATGGGCAAGCGGCAAGGGCCGTCGTACCAGGCTCAGGCTAGCCACCAGAATCAGAGCGGACAGGAATTTCATCAGGCGCCGGCGCTTCCTCACGGACCCGAAAAAGGAGTCCGCGGTTTGACGCCGCCAGAGTCTGCTACTGGGTTGGGGCATAGTATCCCGTGCGGGCGTAGACCTGCAGCGGCGGAAGACCCCGCGGTGGATCCAACTTAACCTTGATGCGCCGCCAGCGCCCGTCGCGAACCAGGTTCGAGGGCTTGTAACCGATCACGTATTCGTTGCGCAACTCGATGGAGATCTTCTCGGCGATATCGGGCAGTTCACCTGCGTCTTCCACGCTGAACATGCGGCCGCCGGAGACCTCCGCCAGGTCTGCAAGCAACGACGGACCGGAGGCCTCCTCGGGCGTGCGGTTGCGGGACGCCAGCGGCTCCAGGACGGCCACGGCATAGATCTCAACGTCCGACTCTTTGACCGCCCGCTTGATTTCGTTCTCGGTGTAACGGCTGTGGTTGTCGCCGCCATCGGAAATCACCAGCAGCGCTTTTCGGCTCGAGCGCGCTTGCTTCATCTGGTTCAGTCCCAGATAGATCGCGTCCAGCAAGGCTGTGCGCCCGCCGGACTTGACGAACAGCAGCCGGTCCTGGAGCTTTTCAAATTTCGAGGTAAAGCTTGAGATCAGATTCGCCCTTTCATTGAAGTCGATGAGCATAAACTCATCCTCTGGATTCGATGTCTTAAAGAACTGCAGGGCTGCCTCTTTGGATTTCTCGATTTTGTCAGACATCGATCCGCTGGAATCAAAGATCATGCCCACGGAGATGGGCGCGTCTTCGGTAGAGAAGGTCGAAATCTGTTGTGGAACCTTTTCGTCGAAGACCTCAAAATTGGTCTTGTCGAGGCCGGTCACAATGCGATCGTAGGGATCGGTGACTGTCACGCCGACCACCACCATATTCACATCGACCTGGATGGGACGAGTGTGGATGTTGGGCTGGCGGATGTTGACGTCGGCGGGCGGGTCACCGGGCTGCGAAGCCTTTGCCGAAGCCGCGTTAGCCGCCGCGTCTTGGTTTGACCCGGAGTCTGCGCTTACGGCCGGGATCTTGGCTGGGGCCGGAACGGCACCTGCGGTCGAGCCCGCACCCGGAGAGCCGCCGGAGGCAGGGGCCGCCTGCGGGATCTGGAGGCCGCTCGCACCCGCAGCGCGCACGACCAATCTGGGCGCCCCAAAACCTAGGCACAACACGGCGCCCCCTAGGGCGAACGCTACCCGGAACTGTTTCTTACGCACCCGATCAAACGTCATGGCCGCGGCCCTTCTCCCAGCCGGGAGTCCTCACTGCCACGGACCGATTCCGAGACTGCCGGGCTTACGTGCCGGCCGAACCGAAAACTCTGCCCATTAGAATATACCACAACGGAGAGCCAGTAATGTCAGGGCCTGGAAAAGGCAGGGCGCCAAGGCTTTCCGCAATCGCAAGTCAATCGTTTTTTGAAAGCGCCCTACGGGGAAGCCGCCAGTAAGAAGTCAGAAGCGGAGTGGGCAATCGCCCCTGGCTCCTGTCGGCGGGCTCTTGTATTCTGAATTCTGGCTTCGGCATGCAACTCCTGTACCTGATCTCGACCGGCGGCACCATTGAAAAGATCTACCACGAGCCGACCGGCGTGGTAGCCAACGTCGACAGCAAGATCGAACGCTACTTCCGCCTCCTCCGTCTACCGGACCTCAAGGTTGAGGTCACGCACTTAATGAACAAAGACAGCCTTGAGATGAGTGATGCCGACCGCCACGCGCTGCTCGACGTGGTGCGCCATAAGCTCCAGCAACCGGCGCCCATCGTGATCACCCACGGCACCGACACGATGGTGGAGACCGGAATGCTGCTCCAGCGGAGCTTGCACAATCTCACCGCGCCCATTGTTCTTACCGGCGCCATGACTCCTCTGGGGTTCGAGGGCAGCGACGGTCTCCAGAACATGACTGAGAGCCTGTTGTCCGCCCGACTGCTGCCGCCCGGAGTCTACCTGGTGATGCACAACCAGGTGTTTCCGATCGAACGCGTCCAAAAAGACCGCGAGCAGGCGCGGTTCGTCTGGACCTGAGAGGCTCCCAGCCGCCAGGAACCAGGAATCAATCCCTTCCCACTTCTGACTCCTGACTTCTATCTCGCCTGGGCGCTCACTTCCCTTTTCCGGCTGGATTTCTGTCGTCGTCCAGCGTCACCCGGGCCTCGTCCGCCGCCATCACGCGCAACTGCCAGTCGGGCGCCCGCCCATTCCGGGTTACCCGCCCGTCCCGTTATAATCGAGCATCGAGACGCCGATGCCCGCCAAGCTGACACTGCAGTCGGAGGTAAAATATCTCAAGGGCGTGGGCCCAGCACGTGCCGAGATGCTCGCCGCGCGCGCTATTGGCACGGTTGAGGACCTGCTCTACTACACACCCTTTCGCTACGAGGACCGCACGCGCCTGACGCCGGTGCGGGATTTGATCCCCGGCCAGACCACCACCGTGCTCGCTGACGTGCTGAGCGGGGGCCTGATGCGTACGCGGCGCGGAATCTATATTTACGACCTCGCTGCCCGCGACTCCACGGGCATGCTGCGCTGCAAGTGGTTCAACGCCGTCTATCTTGAGAAGAACAGGGTGTTTCGGCCGGGACAGCGCGTCTTTTTCTATGGCACTGTGGAGCGCGACCCGTTCGGCGCGCGCTTCCAGATGATCCAGCCCCAGTTTGAGATTCTGATCGGCAATGAGGCGGCGGGCGAGGATTCACCGGAGGTGGGCCGGGTGGTTCCGATCTACGAATCCATCAGCCGACTGGGACCGCGCGTGTTGCGGCACCTAGTATGGACAGCGCTCGGTGCCGTAAAGGATCAGACTCCGGACACGCTTCCGGCTGGGGTGCGGGACCGGAACAAGCTGCTGGATCGCAGCACCGCGCTGCGGCTGACGCATTTTCCCGAGAAGAATCAGGCTCTCGAAGAGCTGGCGCGCTTCCGCACGCCGGCGCAAGTGCGGCTGATCTTCGAGGAGCTATTCCACGTCAGCGCCGGGCTGATCCTGCGCCAGCGCCGGACCAAGTCAATCGACGGGATCGCTTTCCGGGTGACAGACGCCGCCCGCCAGGCCATCAAGAGCGTTCTTCCCTTTCATCCCACCGCGGCCCAGAAACGCGTGCTGCGCGAGATTGTGGACGACATGCGCGCGCCGCGGCCCATGAACCGCGTTTTGCAAGGCGATGTGGGTTCGGGCAAGACGATTGTGGCGCTGCAGGCTGCCATCGTGGCCATTGAGAGCGGCTACCAGGCAGCGGTGATGGCACCCACCGAGATCCTGGCCACACAGCACTACCTTTCCATGAAGCAGATCCTGGCCACGCTGCCTTACCGCGTCGAGTTCCTCACCAGCGCGCGCAAGGGCAAGGAGAAGACGGAGCTAAAGCGGCGCCTGGCTTCGGGCGAGGTCAACTTGGTCGTGGGCACACATGCCTTGATTGAACAGGACGTCGAGTTCGCACGCCTGGGACTGGTGGTCGTGGATGAGCAACATCGTTTCGGGGTTCTGCAGCGTTACCGCCTGATCAGCAAGGGACTGCCGCCGGACGTGCTGGTGATGACGGCCACTCCAATCCCCCGAACCCTGGCGCTGACGATGTACGGTGATCTCGACGCCTCGGTGATCGACGAATTGCCTCCCGGCCGAGCGCCGATTCACACGCGCCTGCTCGAAGACCGCGAGCGGGCGCAGGCGTTCGACCTTATCCGCCAGCACGTGCGGCAAGGGGAACAGGCTTACGTCGTTTATCCTGTAATCGAGGAATCGGAGAAACTGGACGTGCAGGCGGCCGTCCGAATGCATGAGCATCTCTCCCGGAACGTATTCTCCGAGTTCCAAGTGGGCCTGCTGCATGGCCGCCTGGCGGGCGCGGAAAAAGAGAGCGCCATGTTAGCTTTCAAGCGCGGCGACATCCAGATCCTGGTATCGACTACCGTCATTGAAGTGGGCGTGGATGTGCCGAACGCCACTGTCATGCTGATCGAGCACGCCGACCGGTTCGGCCTGGCGCAGCTTCATCAGCTCCGCGGGCGCATCGGGCGCGGGCCAGCAACGTCCTATTGCCTGCTCCTGGCCGGCCAACCGCGAACCGAGGTGGCCAACGAACGTCTCCGCGCCATACTGGAGAGCACGGACGGGTTCCGCATCGCGGAGACGGACTTGAAGATTCGCGGGCCGGGGGAGTTCTTCGGCACGAGGCAGTGGGGCATCCCGGCGTTTCGAGTGGCGAATCTGCTGCGCGATCAGGAGATTCTGGAATGGGCGCGGCGCGAAGCGGCCGCCTTTATCGAGCATCCGGGGTCGCAGCAGGAGCTCACGAGCTACGTCGCCTCTCTGCGACGCATCTGGCCGCGCCGCTATGGCCTGGCTAGCGTGGCCTGACCGACATGAGAATTATCTCTGGCGCTTATCGCGGCTTTCACCTACGGTCGCTCAAGGGTGCAAACCTGCGCCCGACTTCCGATCAGATGCGCCAGACTTTGTTCGACGTGCTCGGGCCTGCCGTCGCCGGCTCGCGTTTTCTTGACATCTATGCGGGAAGCGGAGCGGTGGGGATTGAGGCGCTCAGCCGCGGCGCGAGCGAAGTGGCGTTGGTGGAGAATCACCGGGCGGCGGTGCAACTGATCAGGCGCAACCTTGAAACTCTGGAAGCAGACACCGGGGCTCGCGTTTTGGCCTGTCTGGCGGCGAGCGCGGTCGAGCGGCTGGCGAACGAAGGCGCGAGCTTCGACTACGTTTTCCTTGATCCTCCCTATGCCGAAGTTGCCGAGTACCATCGCATCCTGCGCCAACTCGGCCGGGCGCCGGTCCTCGCGCCGGGCGCGCTGGCGGTGGCCGAGCATTCCCGCCACCTGCGGCTCGAAGAAGGCTACGGCCGCCTGGCACGCATCCGCACCTTGCGCCACGGTGATTCTCAGCTCTCCTTCTACCGGCCCGGCGACGGCTGCTAAAAAAGACAGCCCCTCGCCAGCACCCTAGGCTGCAGGTGCGGAAGGCGAGGGGCACTTCGAACGCTGCGCGGGCCTCATGCGGGAGGCTCTCAATGGCCGTCGCGGCAGCGTTGTTTACTGGGGTGACGGCGACGTCGTCGTTGCCGCCTGTGTCGACGGCGCCGGTGTCGCTGCCGCCAGCTCAGGATGCGAGTACTTCGGCGTGCTCACGTAGCCGGTGACCTTGTTCTGATTCACCGAGTTTACCACGAGCTCGAAGAACTCTTTCGAGTTCCCGGTGGTGAAGAAGACCGGCTCGTCCACCGTACGGTTATCCTTCGGAATCGACATGTCGTTGGTCAACAGATCCATGTTGAACCGGTGGCGCTTCACGTTGGTCTTCTTGAGCATAAGACCCACGCCTGCCACGGTCTGCTGCTCATTCTTGGCCAGCGTAAACTCGTAGTAATTGCGCTGCCCGAGCTTGCGAAGGGTCTCGATATCGTCGTGGTTGCGGGCGATCAGCGTGCCCATGTCGCTCCTCGCCATACCGAGATCGTTCTGCAGCGTGCTCACGGTCTGCTTGGTGGAGCCGAGATCGCTCTTGGTGGCGGCCACGTCCTGGGTCACAGCCGCAACTTGAGCACTGTCGGCTTTCGTGCCCAGTTCCTGCTTCAACTCCGCGTTCTGGGCCTCAGTCTGTTGCTGGAGATCGGTAACCATCTTCCGCGCCTTAGCCAGGGCAACGCTTGCACCGCCGCCAGAGCGCCCCATCTTCTTCGCAGTCGAATCGAGCTCGCTGCGCAGGGCGTCAAGCTGTTGCGCGCTCGCGTCCTGAAAGCTCGCAAGCTTGGCCGCCAACCGATCGTCGGATTGTTGAACCTGGCTCTTCAAGGCGGCTTCATCGGCCTGAACCGCGCCGATCGAGCCCATTTTGCTGAGCGTGTAGATCTGGGCGATGACGAGCAGCCCCAGTACCACAAAAACGATGACCCAGGGTCCGCTCGATTGCCGAATCTCAATACGTTCATTTCGTGGAACTTCATCGATTGCCATAACCTGCCTCCCTTCGGTTCTACTATCCCCCACTCCATTCGAAAAGTCGGTTTCTAACAAAGCAAGCCGGATACCACTTCCAGCCTAGCCGCAACCCTATGATAATAGGCCTGTTGACTCAGTGTTGTCGTCCGAGCGAGTCAGATTTCGAGTGTGGATTTACATGGGTGAGTGTAAGAACGCCGTGTCGATCGGGATCTCGTCACTCGTCACCGGCTATGCTTCTTCTTGACCCATCCCCTCTTCACAACTTGACGGGCCCGGCCTAGCGCGAGCGAATCCGGCGGCACGTTCTCAGTGATGGTTGAACCCGCCGCCACGTAGGCGCCGCGGCCCACCCGCACCGGCGCCACCAGCATGGAACCGCTGCCGATGAACACGCCATCCTCAATGTAGGTGGGGTGCTTGCCCTGACCGTCGTAATTGCAGGTGACGGTCCCAGCGCCAACGTTCACCTTCTCGCCGATCTCAGCGTTCCCCAAGTACGTTAGATGCCCGGCCTTGCTGCCGCGTCCGAGGCGCGATTTCTTCACTTCCACGAAGTTGCCAACGCGCGTTTCAGACCCTACCTCCGCCCCGTCGCGCAGGTGGGCGAAGGGGCCGACCATGGCGTCGGAGCCCACCGTCGAAAAGGAGATCACCGAGAGGGGCCGCACTGTCACTCGATCGCCGAGCTGGGAGTCCGTAATGGTGCAATGGGGCCGCACCAGGCAGTCACGGCCCACCCGAGTCGCGCCCAGCAGGCTCACGCCCGGCTCGATCACCGAGTCCCGCCCCACCTCGACTTCGTCATCGATATAGGTCGCTTCGGGGTTGACGATGGTAACCCCGTCGCGCATCAGCGCCTCGGCCTTGCGCAGCCGCAGAATGCGCTCAGCCTGTGCGAGTTCCATCCTGTCATTGACCCCCAGCACTTCGCGCAGATCGGCCACCGGCACCGCCTCGACGCGCTCGTGGCGCCTGGCCAGAATCTCCACCAGGTCCGTTAGCAAGTATTCCTTCTGCGGATTGTCAGCGGCAAGCCGGCCGAGGTTCTCAAGCAGCTTGTTGCGCGAAAAGCAAAGGATGCCAGAGCTTACTTCACGAAGGCGCCGTTCCGCGGGGGTAGCTACCTTTTCTTCCACGATCCGCCGAACCCGGCGCTCGCGTCCGCGAACGATGCGCCCGTAGCCATACGGGCGTTCGAGCAGCATGGTGAGGATGGTGGCCGCGGCGCGGCGCCGGCGGTGGGTGTCAATGAGGTGGCGCAAGGTGTCGGGCAGGAGCAGCGGTGCGTCACCCACCAGTACGGCCAAGTCGGCGCTCGATGAGCGCTCCAGTTCCTCGCGCGCTACCATCAGGGCGTGGCCGGTGCCCAGCTGCTGCTTCTGCTCAATAAACGTGACCCCGGGCCGCGCGAAGGCCTTCTGAACCTCGCCGGACTGATGACCCACCACCATGTACACCTCGGTGGCGCCGCTCGAAAAGGCCGTGCGCAGCGCATACTCGCCTAACCAGCGCCCGGCCAGACGATGCAGCAGCTTCGAACGTTCGGATTTGAAGCGTGTAGCTTTTCCCGCCGCCAGAATCAGGACTGAGAATCCGCCTTTGGTCATGAGAGCCTTATCAATCAACGAATCTTCAGCTTCAGCAATCGAGTCCACTCGACTTCCTCGGGCCTGGGCGGGCCGAAGCGATTGGGATCCAGGATCGCCGCCAAAATGGTAAGACGCTCCTTAACGGGGCCGGCCCTGCACGGGTCCAAACAGTGGCCTGGTTCCTCAGAAAGGCCACGCCTCCGGTCCGATTCCTGGCTGGCTTTCACTGAAGACAAGCGGCTTGCCATGCGGCAGCGAAAGCTGGCGGCGGTTTGGCATTTCAGTTGCCCCGGCTCCTGCTAAGTGTGAGGAGAGGTGGCCCATGTTGAACGACGCCGAGTTGAATCAGTATTGGGAGGACCACCAGACCGATGATGAGTGGCGGAAGGTGTCCTACCGCGGGATCGCGAACCTGCTGGAGGCTTGCTCCGAATGCGGATCCGTCCGCGCCAAGGAGCGCCTGGTCCGCTGTCCCTGGTGCGAAGACACTTACTGCTGCAAGGACCAGATCTGCTCGGAGCAGCATCGCTCCGGCCTGCACCCGGCCGTAGCCTATTGGACCTGGTAAAAGGGGCAGGTGGCAAGCGGCAGGGGCACTCCGGGGAGCCCTGCCACCCCGGTTTCGTGACGCGAGACCCTCCCATCCAATCCGCTGAAAACAAAGGACATTCCGGCTTCGCTGCTGGACATCTCCTGGCCGATGCCAAGGTTCAAGGCCACTGCCGACTGGCACCCGGCGGCAATTGGCCGTTACCCGCCACTGCTATCAAGGCCTTTCGCCTGTCCCGGTGGGAAGGGCCGGCGTAGCCCGCGTCAGGAATTCGGGGCGCACGACCAGATTCACTCAAAGCGGTATGACATTAACCCACAACGTACTGAAGCTGTCAGAATTCAAGAGCGATGTCAAGCGGCGTATGCTTGGGGGGTGCGCGATATAGACATGAGGCTTTTCTTACGTTCTTTTTTTGTGGCCTCTTTCTGTACGTATAGTATACTTACAGATAAAGGAGGTGACTGTGCCCCAAACCCTGCCTGCTTTAGAAGGTGAGAGGAGCCGCTGGCTGGAAGATATTTCCAAGCTCGGCGATTTTCGGAGCGGTTCCATCACTAGCGTGGTGAGGCGCTGCGGCAAGCCGAATTGCCACTGTGCCCGGCCCCAAGGCGCTGGCCACGGCCCCGATTTCCGGCTCACTTATAAAGTCAACGGCAAGACCCGCACCGAGTCGTTACCGACACCCGCGGCTCGGCACAAAGCCGAACGCGAGGTCGCCGAGTTTCGCAAGTTCCAGCAACTCAGCCGCACGTTGGTGGAAACCAATGCCGCGATTTGCCGTTTGCGAGCGGTGGAGGAGGAGCCGGAAACGGAGCCGGAAAAAAAACAGCGGAAGCGATCCGACAGGAGGTCGCCCGCGAAGTAGATCAGTTCTTGCAGGTCATTTTCCAGCAGCGGCGCAAGACGAGGGGCCTGGATCTGGAAGCCACCGAGATGGCTCGGCGCTCCGCCCTGCATCGGGCGGGGGCCGCTGCTCTGACCGAACTTCTGCAATTCCCCGCTCCCGCCGCCGACCAACGCGCGATTCCTTGCGCTTGTGGCGAGCAAGCTCACTACCACGAACTGCGCGCCAAGCCCGTGCTGACCGCCGTGGGGCCGGTCGAAGTCTCACGCCCCTATTACCTGTGTCCGCGCTGCCATGCCGGGCAGTTTCCGGCCGATCGCGAACTGGACATCGAGGACACGGAGTTTTCTCCGGGCGTGCGGCGCCTGCAGGCGATGGTAGGCCAAGAGGCGCCTTTTAAGCACGGTCGTGAACAGATGAAGGTTTTGGCCGGGTTGGAGGTGACCGCCAAATCCGTAGAGCGCACCGCCGAAGCCGTCGGGGCCGACCTCGCGCAGCGCGAGCAGAGAGAAATTCAGAAAGCCTTGCAGTTGGACCTGCCGGTCGTCGCTGGCGAGCCAATTCCCATCTTGTATGTGCAGATGGATGGAACCGGCATTCCGGTGGTGAAAAAGGAGACCGTGGGTCGGCCCGGCAAGCTCGAGGGCCAGCCGGCCCACACGCGCGAAGTGAAGCTGGGGTGCGTGTTCACTCAGACCGGGTGGGACACGAAGGGCTACCCGATTCGCGACCCGGATTCGACTACCTATACCGGGGCCATCGAGACCGCCCAAGCCTTCGGCCAGCGCCTTTTCCGAGCAGCCTGGCAGCGGGGTTGGAGCCGCGCCCAAAAGCAGGTCGTGATGGGCGACGGGGCTGAGTGGATCCGGAATCTGGCCGCTGAGCACTTTCCTGGGGCCATTCAGATTGTCGACCTCTATCACGCTCGCCAGCACCTCTGGGAGGTGGTGCGCACCCTCCACCCCAACGAGGCCGGGAAACAAAAAGCCTGGATGAGGGTCCATCAGAAGCGCCTGCTGGATAAGGGGAAAGTCGAAAAGCTGGTGGGCGTGCTCCGCGCCCTCCGACCCAGTAACCTCGAAGTCGCGCAGAAGCTCCGTAGAGAAGCCGACTATTTCGAGCGGAACGCCGAGCGCATGCGCTACCCCAAGTTCCGCCGCCAGCACCTGTTTGTCGGCTCCGGCGTCATCGAGGCGGGTTGCAAAACCGTGATCGCTTCCCGCCTGAAAAAATCGGGGATGTTCTGGACCGTGCGGGGAGCCAACGCCATCCTGACCCTGCGCTGCGCTCATCTCAATGGGCAATTTGAGGATTACTGGGAAGCCCGCCAGGCGTCCTAACTCTCACTTATATGTCGCGCACCCGAGGCCTGCCCATCGGGCCACCAATGAAAAACCCCGGTTGCGCAAACAACCGGGGTTCTCCCCTCTTACCTCCGGGAACTCATCCTACCAAATGCAGCATCCCCGAAGACCGCCTGCCGCGATGAGATCAAACCAACTCCGCCTTCGGCGATGATACTGATCCACTCAAACCGGCATCTGTTCAAATTTCTACGTTTCCGAGTGCGTGCCTACAACCCTTCACCTCCATCAGGTTGGGTAGAGGACTTTCACCTCCTAGCTGTCGAACATGCTCGGCACACCAGGAGATGTAGACTGACTGGTGGTCAGCCTACAAGCCTGACTTCCGAGGCAAAATTCGGTGCCGGCGAAGGCAGCGTGTCCAAGGTGTGTGCCGACCACAAAGCCCAAATCTACTGGTCCGACGGAAAGGCTCACCACATCGAGTTTCGAGCGCCAGAACGTGGATAATCCGTAACACGCCCACACGCGTTTCACAAGGGTAGAACTTGAAAGACAACAACATGCCCCGTAAACAGCGGGCTTGAATGTTCAAGTTTGATGTTTCATAATCGGCGCGTGAAATACGGCTATGCCCGTGTTAGCTGCACCACGTCTCTCGCCGTAGCCCTGGTCTTGTGGTCTGGCCTCCTCTTTTCCCGCACTGACGCTGGCCAGAGGGTTCCGCACGAGGCCACGAAGCTCAATCAGCGCGGACTCGATCATCTGGACAAAAAGGAATACGACCAGGCCATCGCCAGTTTCCGGGAAGCCCTGCAAGTTCACCCCGAGTATCCGGAGGCCCTCGACGATCTCGGCAAGGCTGTCGACGCTGCTGGCAAGGACTCGGAAGCGATCGCGGAGTTCGACGAGGCCATCAAAATCGCGCCGGAGAATGCCGCCGCGTATGCCGATAAGGGACTGGCTCTCTACAACCAAGGAAAATACGAGGAGGCAGCAGCCTCGTATCGCCAGGCCATCGAACACCATAAGCATCTTCCGCTGGTTTACTGAGCCTGTGCGCACGCGAGCCGCGATGCGCAAGTTCATCTTGACCGCGCTTGAGGAACAGGCTGCAGGAAGGTCACTGCCGTTCGCCACTGTCGACAAGCAAT
The DNA here is from genome assembly GCA_036521995.1 of Terriglobia bacterium. Lineage (GTDB taxonomy): Bacteria > Acidobacteriota > Terriglobia > UBA7540 > UBA7540 > Gp13-AA77. The sequence goes on from DATDGR010000319.1 coordinate 18,204, forward strand.
CAGACCTTGCTGCGGGTTCGACGCGCTTCATGAACATCGAGCCGGCTCACCTGCGCGTGGAAATTGGCGGCACCTGGATTGCCCCCGAATGGCAGCGAACCGCCATCAATAGTGAAGCCAAGTACCTGATGATGCGGCATGCCTTCGAGACGTGGGGCTGCAATCGCGTGGAGCTCAAAACGGATTCTCTCAACGAACAGTCGCGCCGCGCCATCGCTCGCATTGGCGCCAAAGAGGAAGGCATTTTTCGCAATCACATGGTAACGGCGGGCGGCCGTCTGAGGCACAGTGTCTACTTTAGTGTGATCCGGAAGGAATGGCCCCAAGTGAAGGCAAACCTCGAGGCCAAGATGGAGAAGTATCGGGTGCCCCAGCCATCGGGTGATTGAGTGAACGGCGATTGACTCAATTCACTCAACCACTCAATCGCAAATCACTGATCACCCGGTGTCCCGAGATCCTCATTCCTTCCGGAGCGCTTGCACGGGATCAACCTTTGACGCCCGCCGCGCGGGAATGTAAGTTGCGGCAAGCGCGACCGCGCACAGCAGGACGGCAACGCCGGTGAACGTTACCGAGTCAGTGGCCGCGAGGCCGAAGAGCTGGCTCTGCAGAAAGCGTGTAAGCATCAACGAGACGGCAAGGCC
>DATDGR010000320.1:0-23871 GCA_036521995.1 Terriglobia bacterium
GATGGAATGCGCAGAAAGGCGACCCATCGGCTGTCCGGCGACCAGGCCGGGTTGGAATCGTGGTCAACGCTCGGGTCGAGATAACGAAGGTTCTTGCTCGCCACCCCGTACACCACCACCAGGCTGTGGTCGCCCCGCCGGCTGACGAAGGCCAGGCGGGAGCCGTCCGGCGACCATCGCAATGATCCGCTCTTGCCCCGGTCGTGGATCAACTGCTCCGGTTTGGCGCCCGCGGCCAGATTGATTTGCCAGACCTGGTCCTTAAGCACGTAAGCCACCGCGTCGCCTTTCGGCGAGACGGCCGGAGCATGTCCCTCAGCCAGTTTGCGGGGCTCACCGCCGCTCGTGGACACCATCCAGATGTCCTGCTCTACGCCCTCGGGTGCGCTCGCCGGATTGGGATATTCGCGGTCATTTTCGAAGTCTCCGCCGCGGGCGTACACAATGGAGCGCCCGTCCGGAGTCCAGGTGACCTCGGCGATATCCTGGCCGTCGTCGGCAGTGTACTTGGTAAGCTGCCGCGAGCGGTAGCTTCCCTCAGCCGCGGGTGCGGCCATCCAAATATTGCGAACCCCGCCGGCGTTGAACACCCAGGCTACGTCCTCGCCGGCCGGCGCACTTACCAGTTCGGTGGGGAAGGGCGAGCTCATGACCTGCTGCAAGGTGAAAGACCCTTGGGCAGCGAGCCCGCACACTGCCGCGAGCAGAACAAGAACTACAATCTCCGAGAACTGCCGTCCGAGCCGCGTTGCCATCGAACCTCCTGGACCGCTTCTGAGTAAGCACCGGGCCAACATCGTACTGAAGGCAGGCGGGAAAGTCGATGGCCGGCCCGCTGCGTCACAAGAAAGTATTCTTGGGCAGCAGCCTTGCCCGATTCCGGGTTATGTTAAAATCTCTCGCGGCGTGAGGGCCATCGGTTGCCTGTCGCTCGCCACCTGTCGCTGGTCCCTGGCCCCGGCTCTTATGCTTCCCGAAAAATCTCTGCAAGGCCGAGTCGCAATCATTACGGGCGGCGGAACCGGCATCGGGTTCGCCATCGCTTGCGAATACGCCCGGCTGGGCGCGCGCCTGGTGCTTGCCAGCCGCAGTGCCGACCACCTCGAGCCGGCGGTGCGCGAACTCACCGGGCGCGGGGCGGAGGCCATCGCTTTTCCAACGGACGTGCGCGTCCCTGAGCAGGTCGACCGCTTGATGGGCGAGGCGGTGCGCCGGTTCGGTTCAATCGATATTCTGGTCAACAATGCTGCCGGAAACTTCATCTGTCCGGCGGAGAAGCTCTCGGTGAATGGCTGGAACGCGGTGGTGAATATCGTGCTCAACGGGACCTTTTACTGTTCCCGAGCCGCCGGACTGCACATGATCGAGAGCGGGCGTGGCGGCACCATTCTGAATCTTGTCGCCACCTATGCCTGGACCGGCGGCCCAGGAACAATCCATTCGGCGTCGGCCAAGGCGGGCGTGGTGTGCATGACGCGCACCCTGGCGGTGGAGTGGGCGCGGCACAAGATTCGAGTCAATGCCATCGCACCGGGACCCGTGGAGACCGAAGGTGCGGGCAGCCGTCTGTGGGCTCCAGCCGAAATTCGTGAAGGCATGCTTCGAACCATCCCCAGAGGCCGGATCGGCTCGGTGAATGAGGTCGGCCACGCCGCGGCCTATCTGGTCTCTGATTTTGCGGACTTCATCACCGGGGAGGTCCTGGTGATCGACGGCGGACAATGGCTCGGCAAGGGACTGGTCGGAGGTTAAGAGCCTCCGGCGGCTCGACACCTCCTGGCTGGTTGACCCGCCATTGAGAAGGAATTACGGCGAGCGGTGTAAAATTGACCCGCAAACGCCGAGCGGTTTTCCGGGACGGCCTGCCGACCGCTTATTTATCGGGCTGTCCCCTCACTTTGGAGGGTCAACCGGGCCCGCTTTGGTAGGGATCGTGCGAAGTGTTTGTGGGAGCTAGGCGGCTTGAAACTAACGAGGCGGCAAAGAGAGGATCTGAATGCCGTGACGCCGTTCGGCAGTCCCCGGTACGGACGGACTGACGCCGCCGGTGAAGCTGTCCACGACGCTGAGGGTAATGGTGTTGATGGTGGCTCAAACCTTATACTAACCAGTTTGGGTTAGGGCTGATTATGAACCCGAGGTTCGTTGCAGTTTCGGGACCCCTGAAAGGCAGCGTGTTTCCGCTCGCGGCGGACGAGGTGACTCTTGGCCGCCTGGAGTCGAATCTCATCGTCGTGCCCGACATGGCTGTTTCCCGTCACCACTGCGTTATCCGGCGGGAATCCGACCGCTTCAAACTGGTCGACCTTGGAAGTCACAACGGATGCTACGTTAACGCCGTGCCGGTGAAGGAGCACGATCTGCTCGAGGGAGATCGGGTCGGGATTGGCGAGTCGCAATTTGTCTTTCGGGTGTCCGAGAAAGAGACTTCGGCCTCGGGAACGGTGGAGCTCAACGAGGACCGGATTCTCGCGGGCCGAACCATCCGACTGCGCCGCGAAGACGCGGTCCGCGTCAAACCCGAAAGCGTGCTCGCCACGGCGACCTCCGCGGCGCGGCCAGCACGTGATCTGCAAGCGTCGTTGAAGGTGAGCCAGATCATCAGCACTAGCGCTGACCTTGACGCGCTCGCCGAAGGTCTCCTGGTGTTGATGCTGGAGTTGGTCAGGGCGGATCGGGCGGCCATTCTTCTCGGTGAAGGAAACAACGGCGAATTTGAGACTGCCTTTGGGCGCGACCGCCGGACGGGTTCAGCGGGGCCTGTTCCGGTAAGCCGAACCCTCGCGCGCCGGGCCTTGGAGGAACGGGCGGGCTTGCTCTACAACGACGTCTCCCAGGACGTGGGTTTGCGCGAAGCCGACAGCGTGGTGGCTTCCTTGATCAGCGCCGTCCTGGTAGTGCCCATTCCTGGACGTGGCAAGCCCAGCGGCGTCATCTACTTGGCGATCTCCGATCCCGCTGGGCGCTTTGAAGAGGGTGATCTGCATCTGATCACCAGCATTGCGGAACTGTCGGGAGCCAGCTTCGAAAGCGCCCGAACGGTCAGGCGTCTGGAGACCGAAAACGAGCGCCTGCAGGGTGAAATCGAAGTCAACTACAAGATGGTGGGCCGCAGCCCGGCCATGCAAGAGGTCTACCGGTTCATCGCGCGCGTCGCCAAGCAAAACTCCACCGTGCTGATCACAGGCGAGAGCGGAACGGGCAAGGAACTGGTGGCACGGGCCCTTCATGCCAACAGCACACGCGCCCCCCAGCCGTTTGCAGCCGTCAATTGCGCGGTGCTGATGGAGAGCCTCTTTGAGAGCGAGCTCTTCGGGCATGAGAAGGGAGCTTTCACCGGGGCGGTCGCAACCAAGAAAGGAAAGATCGAAGTCGCTGAAGGCGGCACGCTGTTTCTCGACGAAATCGCGGAGATGGCGCCTCGACTGCAGGCCAAGCTCTTGCGGGTTCTGCAGGAGCGGGAGTTCGAACGTGTCGGAGGCGTTCGAACCTTGAAGGCGGACATCCGGGTGATCGTAGCGACGAATCGGGACCTGGAGCAGGAGATTCAGCGCGGTAATTTCCGGCAAGATCTTTTCTTTCGTCTGAACGTGGTCGCCATTCACGTTCCTCCGCTGAAGGAGCGCCGGGAGGATATCATGCCCCTCGCCAACTATTTCGTCACCAAACATTGCCGTCAGGCCAAGCGACAACCGGCGCTGATTGCGGCCGAGACGCAAGCCTGCCTCAAAGCCTACGATTGGCCAGGAAACGTGCGGGAGCTAGAAAACGCCCTGGAGCACGCGGTAGTGCTTGGCGCCGGGGATCTGATCCGGCCTGAGGAGCTTCCCGAGGCCATTCTGGAAGTCGAACCCGCCTCGGGCCAGCTGACGCGCTATCACGAAGCTGTCCGGCAGGCCAAGAAAGACGTCATCCTAAAAGCCTACGAACGAGCCGGGGGTAGCTACAACGAGACCGCGAAGATGCTCGGTATTCACGTGAATTATCTGCACCGCCTGATTCGCACCCTCAGTCTCAAGGCGAGCCTGAAGCACGCCGACGGTCATGCGGACGCGGCGTCATAGGTATTTCCTCTACTTCGCGCTGGCCTCCGCTGAAGCTCCAGCCGGTACGACGATCACCTGAATCCTTTCCCGTCGCGCGAGATCGTTAAACGCCGCCAAGTCTCTGGCGCGAATACTGTCCCAGGCTGTGAGCTGCTCATCGACCTGGTGCTCCAAGTCAGAGTAAGCCGCACGAGAGCCTTCAGTGGGCGCGGAATCGGCGCTCTCCACCACGGCCTCGAGACTCGCTAGTTTCCCGTCGAGCTGTATGGCGTAAGCCAGCGAATCCTCGGAAGCCGAGATCTTGGGATTCATAAGCTTTTCCTCGACGGCCGTCAGCTTTTGGTCGAGGCCGTTCGCGGCCGAAACCACGTCCTTCGAGGTTCCTCCGAGCTCCCGGTCCAGACTATGAAGCTGGTTGCGCAGGCTGCGAATCTGGTTGACGGTCTGGTCGACGCGTGTCAGCTCGTGATTGATCTCCAGGGCCAGGTTCAGTTGTTTCTTCAGGTCTTCGGACTGCACCTTGACCCGCGGATCGAGCTTCACTTCGAGCGGCGCCGTGAAGGTCTGGCCCCCGGCGGTTAAGCGCACCTGGTAGCTTCCGGGCAGAACTCGTGGTCCTTCAATGCCGGACTCGTACGCCCAGAGCGAGTATGCCGTGATCTTGGTGGATGGCTCGTAGCGCAAGTCCCAGTTGAACCGGTTCAACCCTGCCTCGGCGGGAAGCGGTTCGCTCTCGGACTGCGCGCCAGATTCTTCCTCCTCCTCGCGAGCCTCCTCCGGTTGCTGGCTGGCCTGCTTCTTGCTTGAGTATTTCCGCACCACCTGTCCTTGGGCATCGAGGATTTCGAGCTGGACCTCTTCGTTTTCTTTGGGCGCGGTCTTCAAGTAATAGTAAAGCAAGGCGCCGGTGGGAGGATTCTCACCTGCGGACTCGTTGCGCGCCGGGCGATAGGCGATCTGGGTCCGGTAGGCTACGCCCGGCTTGAACAAATAGACCGATTTCCGTGTCACCTCCGGCGTGATCTCGCGCACAGGTGTCAGATCGTCCAGAATCCAAAATGATCTGCCGTGGGTCGCCGCCACCAGATCGTTGTTCTTCACCACCAGGTCATGCACCGGACTCACCGGCAGGTTCAACTGCAGGGACTGCCAGTGATCGCCATCGTCAAAGGAGACCATCACCCCAGTTTCAATTCCCGCATAAAGCAGACCCTTGCGTTGCAGGTCCTCGCGCACGGCATGCACATAGGTTCCTTCCGGGATGCCGGTTGTGATCTTGGTCCAGCTCTTGCCATAATCGTGCGTCCGGTAGATATACGGCTGGTGATCGTCCAGGCGGTGCCGGTCGATGGCGAGGTAGGCGGTGCCGGCATCATGAGGGGATGCCTCAATGAGGCTCACCATGCTCCATTCGGGCATTTCCTTAGGCGTGATGTCCGACCAGTTGTGGCCGCCGTCGCGGGTAAGATGCACCAGGCCGTCGTCGCTACCCACCCAGATCAGGTCTTTCTGCACGGGCGACTCGGCGATGCTGAACACCGTGTCATAGTACTCCGTGCCGGTATCATCCTTCTGGATCGGACCACCTGAAACCTGTTGCTTTACTTTGTCGTTGCGAGTGAGGTCCGGGCTGATCTCGGCCCAGCTCATGCCTGCGTCCGTGCTCTTCAACACCGTCTGCATACCCGCATAGATCACGTTCGGGTCGTGCGGTGAGATCACGATGGGAAACGTCCATTGGGCGCGATATTTCAGCTTCGCCGCGCCGCCGCCGTCCGCGATTTCGGGCCAGGGGGAAACCACCTGCGTCTGCTCGTCGTGCTTATTGTAGCGGTCGATGGTACCAAAGTAGTCGCCGGTGTAAAGAATGTCCGGATCGGGAGGATAGGGCGCGATATAGCAGGCTTCGCCGCCGCCCACCGGATACCAGTCAGAGCGATCGATCAGGCCCTCATCGCTTTGTGAGGCGATGCCTACGCTGGTGTTGTCCTGCTGCGCGCCGTAAATCCGGTAGGGAAACCGGTCGTCCGCGATGACGTGGTAGAACTGCGCCGTCGGCTGGTTGTATAGGCTCGTCCAGGTCTTGCCGCCGTCCACGGAAATCGTGGCGCCGCCGTCATTGCCGGCAATGAGGCGCAGCGGGTTATCCGGATCGATCCACAGGCCGTGGTTGTCGCCGTGAGGTACATGGACCGTCTCGAACGTCTTGCCGCCGTCGGTGGAGCGGTAAGCACTCACGTTGAGCACGTACACCGTATCAACGTTCTTGGGGTCGGCGAAAATGTGCATGTAGTACCAGGCCCGCTGCCAGAGCTTGTGATCTGCGCTCACCAGCGTCCAGGTCTCACCTCCATTATCGGAGCGATAGAGACCACCATCCGCCGCCTCGATCAGGGTGTAGATGCGTCCGGAATCCGCTCCGGATATGGAAATGCCGATGCGGCCCCAGATTCCCTTGGGCAGTCCGTGGCCTTCGAGCCGCTTCCAGGTTTCGCCATCGTCGACGGACTTATACAGACCGCTTCCCGCGCCGCCGCTCGACAGGCTGTAGGGCGTGCGGTTTACCTCCCACAGGGCGGCGAACAGCACGTGCCGATTGTGCGGGTCAAAGGTAATATCGACCGCGCCGGTCTTCTCATCCTTGTAGAGAACCTTCTTCCAGGTCTTGCCGCCGTCGCCTGACTTGTAGACGCCCCGTTCGGCGTTGGGTCCATAAACGTGGCCGAGCGCCGCTACAAACACCTGGTTTGAGTCGTGCGGATTGACGATCACTTTGGGAATGGTCTGGGTGTCCTCGAGCCCAAGGTGGACCCAGGTATTGCCGCCGTCCATCGACTTCCAGACGCCGTTTCCGTAACTGACGTTGCCGCGCGGGCAGCCCTCGCCCGTGCCCACGTAGATCACGTTCGGGTCTGAGTCGGAGAGGGCGATGCTGCCGATCGAGGAAATCGGTTCCTTGTCAGTCAGCGGCGTCCAGGTTTCGCCCGCGTCGACGGTCTTCCACACGCCGCCGCTCACGCTGCCGAAATAGTAGACGTCCGGTTGATTGCGCACTCCGATCACGGCCAGCGTACGGCCGCCGCGAAACGGTCCGACAAGGCGCCACTTCAAACCTTGGAACCAGCTCGCATCGTACTGTGGCGGGTCAACGGCGCCGGCCGTCGGTGGGCCCGGAAAGATCATGGCAAAGAATGTGATCCCCAAGAAAAGAACGTTCAACCGCCGTTGTCGCATCTGCCGCCTCCCTGTGGAACCGCCGATTGTACCCGTAACAGCCCGAAACGGAAAGCCCGCGAACTCGGGGCCGCGCCGCTTCTGACCATCTAGCGGATCTGCGAGATGGTGAAACCTCGCCACTTAGCGTGGCCGGCTTTTTTCTGTTGTGGTGGTGGCCGAGAGCTTCAAGCGGCAGGAAGTGACGCGGCACCGGGCCTCGTACCTCGCGCTCAAGAGCCTTGCCGGAGTCGGCGACGTGGTCGCAAAGTGATTGACAACTGGCATCGCCGGTGCCGATGGCGAAGCGATTACTGGGGGACCGTCCAGGCCGAAGCACGTACGCTGTGTTCCAGGACGGGTTGAAGTTCAGTCGTAAAGTCCCGGACGGCGCTCTCCGGAAGCCACGTCACAAAGCTCCGAAAAGCCAGCAGCGTCCCTTTTATGATCAGGTCGAAGTCGTGGAAATCGCAGTCGAGCCGCGTCCAAAGGGCAGGCGAAGAATCGGGAGCCATATAAGTTCGAGGCTGGACGCGCCGAAAATCGGCCGTGAGGCTGTCCACCCCGTGACGCAGAATTCGCACCTGCAGGCTGAACCTGAGCTTGGCCCGGAAAAGAAACTGGTCCACCCAATCATGCAAGCGCACGTACTCGATCATGATCTCCGACCTGAAGTACCTTGGCACCAGACTCCGGGCGGGAGTCGCGACCCGCGCTAGCGGCAGGTAGTTGGCAATCACCCGCAAGAGCAGAGACAGGATCTCCGCCAGCCGGTTCCACTCCGACACTGTCAGGTGCAGAAGCTTCCAGGCGTTCTCCGCGTTCCCTGAAACCATTTCGTCGACGGCGTCGTTCAGGGATACTGCCAGGATCGCCGCGCGGCTTTCAAGTTCCAGAGCAATCGCCAGGCAGAGACGCTCTCGATTAGCATCTAGGGACACACGACCGGGAGGCGCGTTTGTGCCCAGCCCGAGAAGTTGCCGCAAAGACACGAACACGACAGCAAGAACCATGCCCCCTACCATCCACGGCATCCATGCCATACGTCCCCATACAGTAGCACCAGAGGGGACCGCGTGCAAAGGGTTTCTTCGGGGTTCCGCGGGTGCAGATTACGAAGAAAGGGGGTAAACAAGGGGCAGATCTCAGGAGGGTTACTATCAATGATAATGTTCAGTTCCTAATACAAGGGGTGGCTTCTCGCAAATTTCGGCTCAAGAAACGGCAACGCCGTCACCTCCGCGGCCTCGCCGTTCGACAACAGGAGCCGGGTTCCTGGCTCCGAAACTTCGCGTCGCACGTAAGCCAGCGCCAGCGGCCGGCCCCAAGTCGGCGAGAAGCAGGCGCTCGTGACCTCGCCCACCGGCTTGCCCTCCGCCATCAATTGCTGACCGGGCTTAGGCACGGCCACGGCAGGCTCGAACTGAAGCCCCATCAATTTCCAGTTGACGTGTCCGCGGGTACGCGCGCGCTCTACGATCTCCTGCCCGATATAGCAGCCTTTGTTGAAACTCAGGGCATTCAGGAGCCCTGCCTCGAGTGCCAAGGTGTCCTCGCCAAGATCCGGCCCGTAGCGCGGGATGCCGGCCTCGATGCGCAGGCTCTCCAGGGCTTCGGTGCCGCACCGGATGAGACCCATGTCGGCGCCGGCCTCGCAAGCGGCGAACCAGAAGCGTCTGAGAACTAGGTCGTCGAGCCATACTTCATAGCCGTCTTCCCCCGTGCTTGAAAGCCGCACCACGCGCACCGGCGAACCTTCGTATTCCGCCACCTGGTGATCCATCTCGCGATCGAGTCCGTCCAGACTTCCGCTCAGCACCTCCCGCAACACGCCCCGCGACACCGGCCCCTGCAAGGCGACCGCATAAACCGCCTGCGGCTCCACTTCGACGCGGTCGCCGACGATGTAGCGCCGCAGAATGTTCATCGCCTTTTCGGCCAGATCGGCATCCGTGTCGACCCAGAGCCGGTCGGCGTCCGCGTAGATCCTGAGGTCGGCGAGGATGCGTCCCTGGGCGTTGAGGAGAGTTGCGTAGGTGCCCTGCCCTGTGGAGAGACTCTTGACGTCGTTGGAAACGATCCGGTGTAGGAAGCGGACGCGATGTTCGCCGCTCAGAGTGAACTTCGAGCGGAAAGAAAAATCAAGCAGGCCTGCCGCCGCGCGCACAGCCCGATGCTCAGCGTGGACATCGCTGAAGCCGAGCGGTACCTCGGCGCCGTGATAGACCGCGAGCGCGACGCTGTGCTCCAGGTGGTCGGCAGCCAGAGTGCTTCGCAACAGACGAAGACTGTCGGATGGAGCCGGCGGAGTCGTCATGGTTTCCAGCCCTTTCAATATCGCGGCGTGCTGCAACCTCAGCGGCCTCCGTGGGAAACTTCCGCCGAAGCCAGCGGGCCGGCGGAGATGTGAACCAGATTGCCGACCCAGGTGGTCATCTGCTGCTCGTCACTCACCAGATCCTGAAGCGTGGTCCGCGCGAGCACCTGGTCCACGACCAGTTGTACCGTCCGCCAGAGCGACCGGATGGAGCAATCCACCGTATTGGTGCACATCAGCTCGCTGCCTGAGTGTTCGTTACAGAAGGCGGGCTCGTAAAGCCGGCCACCGAGGAGCGCCAAAGCCTCGCCTACTACGATCTGGCTAGCCGGCCGGGCCAGCATGTAGCCTCCGGCCTGGCCTCGGGCGGCCTTGACAAAGCCGCCTCTTCGCAGAACGCGCAGAAGCTTGGCGACGTAGTGGCTGGAGATGCCCTCCGCCTGGCTCAGCTCGGAGATGGCGAGGCTTTCCTGGGGTTCGTGCCGCGCAAGGCGCAGCAGACAGCGCAGTCCGTACTCTTCCTGGGCGGTCAGTTTCATGGCGAACCCTCCAGCGGAAGATCAAAGGGTGCAAGTCGCAGGCAAAGCGCCGCGCCACCCTTGACCGTCAGCTATCAACTGCCTTCAAATCAATTCCTTCCCAGCCTTACTTGCGGACAAGGCCGGCATGGGCCTGCAAAGTCCTACCTTCCACCGTCTTGCCGACCCTGTTTGATCGCCGAGGTCCTCCAGGCCGGAACACTCCCCTCAGTGACCGGGCCAACGAATCTTTTCCGGAAATTTGAGCCTATCTCCATACCCATCATGGGCTTACGTCTTCCAGTTCGTTCGGGAGAATTTGGCCTATCTGACTTGTAATCAACGCGATGCGTCATCCAGTTCGTTTCGTCTCTCGCCAGAGCTCAAGCCCCTCAGTGACCGGCCGCCGCACCCGAATCAATCCCTCCCGCAAATGGGTTGTGTCCTTAGTGAGATTCCTCAAATCATTCCCAGCTGCAGCCGCGCGGCCTCGGTCATTTTCGTCATATCCCAAGGCGGCTCCCATACCACTTCCACGTTTGCGGATGTGACCTTGGGGACGCTTTCCGCCTTGTACTTCACTTCGGCCGGCAAAGATTGCGCCGCCGGACAGTTCGGCGCCGTAAGCGTCATCTTGATCTGAACCTCGCCGGACTCTTCCACCTTGACTTCGTAGATCAACCCGAGCTCGTAGATATCGACCGGGATCTCCGGGTCGTAGCAGGTATGCAGCATCTCGATCACTTTGTCGTAGACGGCAATGCGCTCCATAGCGCCGAGCGGTTCGGCTGGCGGCGGGGCTTCGGTCGCGACAGTGCTTCCGGCTTGACGGGCGCCGTCGTCGGGGCTGATCGGGTGCATGTAATTTGCCAACGGATGTTCCATGAGTCTTCTCCCACGCCTGCCGCGTTCAGCGCGCGGCCTGATCTTCAGCGTCGTCGGTCTCCGTGCTGACTGGCTCGGCACCCCCCGCCATCGCGCTCCTCAGGGTGTGCCAGGCCAGCGTGGCGCACTTCACCCGGGCCGGGAACTCTGACACGCCGGAAAACACAGCCAGCTTGCCCAGTCCTGCCCCGTTGACCGAGCCCTTGCCCGTTACCAAGTCGTGAAATCTCTCGAAAAGCCCGTCGGCCTGGGCGCGCGTCTTACCCTTGAGGGTCTCGGTGAGAAGTGAGGCCGAAGCGGTCGAAATGGCGCAACCGGAGCCCTTGAAAGCTACGTCGGCGATCTGGTCGCCGTTCATGCGCAGATACAAGGTCAAGCGATCGCCGCAGAGCGGGTTGTAGCCGTCGGCGCGCGAAGTGGCGTCTTCCAGCACTCGAAAATTACGCGGGCGCTTGCTGTGGTCGAGGATCACTTCCTGGTAGAGCGCCTTCAGATCTGACATACTGGGTTCCCCGTTTTTCGGCTAGCCTAGCAGATCCTTCGCTTTCTCGACGGCCGCCACCAGCCTGTCGACCTCGCCGCGCGTGTTGTAGAACGCGAAAGAGGCGCGGGCCGTGGCGGGCACGCCGAAGCGATGCATCAGCGGCTCGGCGCAGTGGTGGCCGGTGCGGATCGCCACGCCTTCCTGGTCCAGCACCGTCCCGAGATCGTGCGGATGGATACCCTCAACCACGAACGAGATCACCGCTGCCTTCTCGCGCGCCTGGCCGATGATCCTGAGGCCGCCCACCTGCGAAAGCCGCCCGGTGGCATAACCGAGCAATTCGTGCTCGTAACGCCCGATGTTTTCGATGCCGATACGGTTCACGTACTCGATGGCCGCACCGAGGCCGATCGTCGCCCCGATGTTCGGTGTGCCGGCTTCGAACTTGTAGGGAATGGCGTTGTAGATTGTCTTTTCAAACGAGACCGACCGGATCATGTCCCCGCCGCCCTGGTACGGTGGCAGCGCTTCGAGCCAGCGTGCCTTGCCATAGAGCACGCCCACCCCGGTGGGACCGAACAGCTTGTGGCTGGAGAAGGAATAAAAGTCGCAGTCGAGATCCTGGACGTCCAGCTTGAGGTGGGGGGCGGCCTGGGCGCCATCCACCAGCACCGGGATATTTCGCGAGTGCGCCGCCTGCACCACGCGCTTGAGCGGATTGATGGTGCCGAGCACGTTGGAGACGTGGGCCAGCGAAACCAGTTTGGTGCGCGGTCCGAGCAGGGCTTCGAGGTCCTCCCAGATGAGCTCGCCGGCGTCGTTGACGGGAGCCACTTGCAGTACGATGCCTTTCTCGTCGCGGAGCATCTGCCAGGGGACGATATTGGAGTGGTGCTCCATGGCCGTGATCACCACCTCGTCGCCCGCAGCCAGGATCTTGCGGCCGAAACCGCTGGCCACCAGGTTCAAGGCCTCCGTCGTGCCTTGCACGAAGACAATCTCGCGCACCTCGCGAGCGTTGATCAGGCGCTGAATCTTCGCCCGCACCTCCTCGTACTTGCGGGTGGCGCGCTCGCTGAGTTCATGCACGCCACGATGGATGTTGGCGCAATCTTGCAGATAAAAATCGCGCTCGGCGTCGATCACCGGCAGCGGCTTCTGGCTGGTGGCAGCGTTATCGAGGTAGACGAGCGGCTTTCCGTGTACCTGTTGGCAGAGGATGGGGAAGTCCTGACGAATCCGCGCGACGTCGAATGCCGCAGCCGACTCGACAGCTTCGGCGGCCGCACCGGGACCGAAAGCTGCCGGATTGGCAATTTCTTGCGTGACTGCTGTTCCCATCGTTCCTCCCTATGGCTTAGCCCACTTCTTCCATCGTGCTGATGGACGGCGCACCATTTCCGCCTGCCTGGCTCTTCTGCCTCAGCTCCATCCGCGACCGCAGGGCCTCACGCAGGCCCGATCGCAGCGGCTCGAACTTAATGCGATCCAGGATGTCGTCAGCAAAAGCCCGAATCAGCAAATTGCGCGCTTCTTCCAATCCGAGGCCGCGCGACCGAAGGTAGAAGACCGCTTCCGGATCAATCTGGCCGATCGTGGCGCCGTGCGTACACTTCACGTCGTCGGCGTAGATCTCGAGCTGCGGCTTGGTGTTGATGGTGGCGTCCTCGGAGAGCAGCAGGTTCTTGTTGCTCTGCTTGGAGTCCGTCTTCTGAGCGTCTTTGCGCACCGCAATCTTGCCGTTGAAAACGCCCGCGGCATGGCCGTCGAGCACGCCTTTGTACACCTCGCGGCTCGAGCAGTGAGGCTTGGCATGGTCAATCAGGGTGTGATTGTCCACGTGCTGATGCCCGCCGATCACGTAGAGCCCGTGCAGCAGCGCCTCGGCGCCCTCGCCGTTGAGCACGGCGCGGACTTCTTCGCGGTCCAGCCGGCCGCCCAGCGCGATGCTGTGCGTGGTCACGCTGGAGGATCGCCCTTGTTCCACCTGCAGGATGCCGACGTGGAATCCGTGATCGGTTTCGTCCTGGATTCGGGTGTAATCCACGATGGCGTTCTCGCCCGCCACCACTTCGGTGACGGCGTTGGTGAAGTAAATCACAGGGGACTTTCCGCGCGATCCATCGAAACCGACATGAATCTCAATAAAGCTCGCCTGTGCGCCCGCGCCCACCAAGACGAGATTCCGCGGATGGGTCAGCGTGGACTCGGCGCCTGGAATGGTGGCGAACAACAGGACGATCGGCTGGTTCACCACCGCGTTGGGTGCCACTTGGATCAGCGCGCCATCCTCAAAAAGGCCCGTGTTCAGCGCCACAAAAGCGTGGTCCTCGTACCCGGCGTGGCGAGCCAGATGAGCTTCGACGGCGGGGTCGGTTGAAGGAAGAGTGCCGGACAGGGCTTGCGCCAGGTTCCCGACACTCACGCCCGAAGGCATCCCGTCGGGTTCAAGCTCTCCCTTGCGCCCATTGAGGAAGGCAAGGACGTGGCAGCCCTTGAGCCACGCCATGCCGTCAGAAAGACGCACGGAGAGGAATTCGGACGGGGCCTTGGCCGGAACAAACAGCGTCCGGGCAATCGGGGTCACGTTCGTAAACCGCCATTCTTCGTGGTGGGTCGTCGGGAAGCCGAGATCGCCGAAACGGTCGATGGCGGCTCGGCGGATCTCCCCCAGCCATGAGGGCTCGTGGCCGGCGCGCTCCCTCGCGAGGGCGGTGAAGCGCTCGAAATAGATGTCCTGCTTATCTTGAACTGCGGTCATGCGATCGGGTTACTCCTTCCGCTGGCCCCTAACACCGGGCACCTGACACCTAGCTCTTAACCCCTGGCACCTAAGGCCTCTTCTTCCTCCAGCCAGCCGTAACCCTTTTCCTCCAGCTCCAGAGCCAGCTCCTTGCCGCCCGACTTCACGATCCGCCCCGCCGAGAGTACGTGCACAAAGTCGGGCACGATATAGTTGAGCAGCCGCTGGTAGTGGGTTACCACGATGATGGAGCGCTCCGGCGACCGCAGGGCGTTGACGCCGGCAGCGACGATTCGCAGGGCGTCGATGTCCAGGCCGGAGTCGGTCTCGTCCAGGATGCCGAGCTTGGGCTCAAGGATCGCCATCTGGAAGATCTCGTTGCGCTTCTTCTCGCCGCCCGAAAAGCCCTCGTTCACGGGGCGATTGATCAGGCTCTCGTCCATCTCGAGCAGCTTCATCTTGTCGCGGGCCAGCGCCAGGAAGTCGATGGCGTCCACCTCTTCTTCGCCGCGAGCCTTGCGGCCCGAATTCAGGGCCGTCCGCAGAAAGTAGAGATTGCTCACTCCGGGAATCTCCACCGGGTACTGGAAGGCCAGGAAGACGCCTTCACGAGCGCGGTCTTCAGGCGCCATGGCGAGCAGGTCTTTGTCCTCGTAGATCACCTCGCCCTCCGTCACGGCGTAGGCGTCCCGCCCGGCCAGCACCTGGGCCAGGGTCGATTTGCCGGACCCGTTCGGCCCCATGATGGCGTGCACCTCTCCCCTGCCAACCGTGAGGTCGATGCCGTGCAGGATTTCGTTGTTGCCGACTTTAGCGTGCAGATTTTTGATTTCCAGAAACATTCGGTTGATTACTCCCTCAGAGTCGAAACTCGGAATTTGAAACTCCTAGCGGCGCCTCGCGCTACGCAAACAGCTCCGAAGCCTTCACCGAAAATCCCGGCAGCAATTCGGGGTCCTCCAGCGGATCATCCGCGCGCCGCCGTGTGACCCCTGCGAGACCATGGATATAAACCTCGCGATCATCAGGGTAGACTACCCACACACGCCGGCAGCCGGCCGCGAAGTAGTCGCTGATGCGCTGATCGATCTCGCGGGGCGTGTTGCTCGGCGAGACCACCTCCACCGCAAGGTCCGGTGCACCTTCGATAGGCCTGTCAGTTGCCAGCGGGCGCCCCGAGCGAAGAAAGGCCACGTCGGGGACGCGAACGGTCCTATGCGAAAGCTGAAACGCCTGTTCGGAGACGACCATACCCAACCTTCGAGACTCCACGAACGTCAGCAGCCGTACCAGAATGCGGTCACGGATCTGATTGTGAGGAAGCATCCCGGGAGACATCCTGATGAGCTCTCCTTCCACCAGTTCGTAGCGGACGTCCTGCCCGCCCACCGATTCCGGCAGCCGCAAGAAGTCTTCAATGGTCAATTGAGCCTTCGTCGCCATATCTAACCCTTCGCTCCGGCAGCCTGCCCGCTGCTCTTCGCGTCCGGTTTCACGAGATAATCAATTGCGGGCGCCGACGCCCCGAGTTGGCGCAGCAGAGTGGTGATCTGCCCGCGATGGTACGTTTGGTGGTTCACTACGTGGAACAGTGTGTCTCCCAGGGGATATGTCCAGTTCTCGCCCTTCATGTTGGTGTAGCTCAGGGGCCGCTCAAGGGCGCCTTCGTCGAGCCCTGCCAAATACGCTCGCACCGCGCCTTCCACCACCTGCCAGCGGTCACGAACCGCCGCCAGATCGGGAAAGGTCTCGGCGGCGTACTCCCGGGCGTCGTCTTTGTTGGGCGATTTGCCCAGCCAACGTTCGTGCCAGATCCATTCCACCATCACTAGGTGCGCCAGCGTATCCCGGACCGACGAGAAACTGTTGCCCATCGGGCGCAGGAATTGCTCTTTGCTCAGGGCAGCGCAGGCCTCGAGCTGGCAGTCGCGCGCCCAGTAGTTGTAGTCGTACAGCTCTCGCAAGGTGTCTAGTGGAATCTGCATCTGTGAAACCTGCGTAATCTGCGGATCACCCCACGCTTCCCTCCAAACTCACCCCCAGCAGCTTCTGTGCCTCCACAGCGAACTCCATGGGCAGCTCGCGGAACACTTGCTTGCAGAAGCCGTTGACGATCATATTGACGGCGTCTTCGCTGGAAAGACCGCGCTGGCGGCAGTAAAAGATCTGGTCTTCGCCGATCTTCGAAGTGGACGCCTCGTGCTCCACCTGGGCTCCCGGATTCCGGACTTCGAGGTAGGGGAAGGTGTGAGCCCCGCACTGGTCGCCGATCAGCAGCGAGTCGCACTGGGAGTAATTGCGCGCGCCCGCGGCGCCTTTCAGGATCTTCACCATGCCACGATAGCTGTTCTGGCCGTGCCCGGCCGAGATGCCCTTCGACACGATGGTGCTTTTAGTGTTCTTGCCGATGTGGATCATCTTGGTTCCAGTGTCGGCCTGCTGGCGGTTGTTGGTGACGGCCACCGAGTAGAACTCGCCCACCGAGTTCTCGCCCTGCAGGATGCAGCCCGGATACTTCCAGGTAATGGCCGAGCCCGTCTCCACCTGCGTCCAGGAGATCTTGGAGTTCACCCCCTGGCACTTGCCGCGCTTGGTGACGAAGTTGTAGATTCCGCCCCGGCCTTCCTTGTCGCCGGGATACCAGTTCTGAACCGTGGAGTACTTGATCGTTGCGTTGTCGCGCGCCACCAGCTCCACCACCGCGGCGTGGAGCTGATTCTCATCCCGCATGGGCGCCGTGCAGCCTTCCAGATAGCTCACCGACGCGCCCGCATCCGCCACGATCAAGGTGCGCTCGAACTGTCCCGTGTTCATGGCGTTGATGCGGAAGTAAGTGGAAAGCTCCATGGGACAGCGCACGCCTTTGGGCACATAGCAGAAGGAGCCGTCCGTGAACACCGCCGAGTTCAGAGTGGCAAAAAAGTTGTCCGTATAAGGCACCACGGACCCGAGCCACTTCCTTACCAGCTCCGGATGCTCCTGCACCGCCTCGGAGAACGAGCAGAAGATGATGCCGAGCTCCGCCAGCTTCTTCTTGAAGGTGGTGCCGACAGAGACGCTGTCGAACACCGCGTCCACGGCCACGCCCGCCAGGGCGGCGCGCTCGCTCAGGGGCACGCCGAGCTTCTCGTAGGTCCGGAGGATCTCCGGGTCAACTTCGTCGAGTGAGTTCAGCTTCTTCTTGGGCGCAGCGTAATAGTGGATGGCCTGATAGTCGATGGGCCCGTACTTCACGTTGGCCCAGGTGGGCTCTTTCATGGTGGTCCAGTGGCGCAACGCCCGGAGCCGCCAGTCCAGCAGCCACTCCGGCTCATGCTTCTTGGCGGAGATCAAGCGGATGATGTCTTCGTTGAGCCCGACTGGGGCCAGGTCGGCCTCGACGTCGGTATAGAAGCCATACTTATATTCCTGGGTAGCCAGGGTTTCAACGTTGGTGACTGGTGTCGGCATACGTTCTCCTCAAAACCCACTGACCAGATGAGCCGAAAGCCTTCGCGGGTTCCCGGCTAAACGAAGCGCTTAACCTTAGAGCAATTTCTACGCAGGGGTCAACATTCGGCGGTTGATCGCGCGTAGGACCAACCTGAGCTGCGCAAAGCAGGCTCTGAGCAGTTCAATAAAAGCATACGAAATCTGTACCGAAATGTCAAGATTGAATGACGCCCGGTCTTGTCCTGGTTTCTGCGATCGAAGACTCGCCGACGATGGCATTGCGAAGCGCAGGCGACGAAGAATCTGTGCTGATTCAAAAGCAGATCCTTCGCCTCGCTTGATGACAGGCTGAACCTCAGAAGACCAGACTTAACCTACGATAATACCTGACGCCCGGCGGTGCAGACGGGCTCCTGTTTTGCGATTGACAAAGCCAAGACTTCGTCTAGAATGTCCAACTGCCGGGAATAAATCATCGTGACACAAATTCTTCAAGCCGCTCTGCGAGAGTCGTCCCTTCCAAACCTCAAACTTTTCTCCAGGGGCAAGGTCCGGGACGTCTACGAGGCTGGTCAAGATCACTTGGTGGTGGTCGCTACCGACCGGATTTCGGCCTTCGATGTCGTGATGGAGGAAGGCATTCCGGATAAGGGCGGCGTCTTGAACCAGATCTCCCGCTTCTGGTTCGACCTGCTCAAGGGCTTCGTCAAGAGCCATTTCATCACCGCCGATGTCGATCTGTATCCGGCCGAATTCCGGCAGTACGCCAGCCAAATCGCAGGCCGTTCGATGCTGGTCCTGAAGGCCCGGCCTTTCCCGATCGAGTGCATCGTCCGCGGCTACCTGGCGGGCTCGGGTTGGAAGGATTACCGGTCGACGGGAGCGGTCTGTGGTATCCGCCTTCCGGCAGGTCTGCAGGAGTCCGCGAAGATTGATCCGCCGATTTTTACTCCATCCACCAAAGCTACCTCCGGGCACGACGAGAATATCACCTGGGAGGAAACAGTGTCGCGCATCGGGCCGGCGGCCGCCGAGACTTTGCGAACGAAGAGTTTGGCGGTTTACGAAAGGGCGCGCGACTACGCGGAGAGCCGGGGCATCATGATCGCAGATACCAAATTTGAATGGGGTGTGGTAGGCGGAGAAATAGTCCTGATCGACGAGGTGCTGACGCCGGACTCGTCACGGTTCTGGCCGCGTTACGGTTACGAGCCTGGCAAAGCGCAGCCTTCCTTCGACAAGCAATTTGTGCGGGATTATCTGGAGTCGACCGGCTGGAACAAGCAGCCTCCTCCTCCTCCTCTTCCTCCGGACGTGGTCAGGAAGACCAGCGAGAAATACCGAGAGGCCTATCATCGGCTTACCGGTCAACCGCTCGATTAGGCAAGACTGAAGGCAATCTCATGGCAGAAATGCATGTCTGGAACTGGCTGGACTGGGCCCTGGCATTGATCGTTCTATTCTCCGTCGTTTCAGGCGTGGGAGAAGGGTTCACCCGTGGGCTCATCGGATTAGCCTCCCTGGTGGTGGGACTGGCGGTGGCGGCTGGCGGCTACCGCGGGCTCGGCGGCGGTCTCAGTACAGTGATTCACTCCCACGACCTGGCTTATGGAGTGGCCTTTCTGATTTTGTTCATCGCGGTTGTTCTCATCGGCGCGATCATCTCGCATCTCGCAGAGAAGTTGCTGAAGACCGCCGGGATCAGGTCGTTTGACCGGCTTTTGGGCCTGTTTTTTGGGCTGCTCCGTGGAATCCTCTTCGACGCCATAGTGCTGATGGCGCTGCTGGCTTTCGGCATCCAATCCCAAGCGGTCCGGGCCTCCAGGCTCGCGCCTTCGGTCATGCAGGGCTCGCGGGCCATGGCCGCCCTGATGCCCGCGGACCTGCGAGCGGAGTTCGACGCCGGGCTCGAAAAACTCAAGGGCGGGCTGGTCAAGACTGAAGAGCGTGGGAAGGAAAACGCATCACCTGCGCGCTGACCCGTGGACCAGGAGCTTCTGCCGTGAAGGACCAACTTGAGGCGCTGATCAGACAGATGGTCGACCAAGGCATCGCTTACGAGGACGCCATCAGCGAGTTTGAGAAGCGCTTCATCAAGCGCGTTCTCGATAATGCCAACGGAAACCAATCGAAGGCGGCGCGCGAACTTCGCATTCACCGCAACACCCTGAGCCGGAAGATCGAGGAACTCAAGCTCGACCACCGGCCCCGGCCGGGCAAGCGAGCCCACCCGTAAAACCAGCTCCCTTGCAGCTCTCCCGATTTTCTCACCGTGACGATCCCGGTCAACAACCTTGCGTAGGATGCGTCGCGCGGTGCCGCGTCGTCTTGGGTTTGGCCGCTGCCTTCTTGGCGTCTATGGCAGCCTGCAGGTCCTCGTTATTGATATTGCCGCTGTCGAGGGTAAGGACGAAGCTCGGGGTCGTGGTGTAGGCCGAGAGCGTGCCCGTGAAGCGAAGGGGATCGCCCGCGGCTAAGTCCTTGCAGCCCGGCTGAGAGTCCTTCAACTCGATGTCGTATGTGCCTGCCTTAGCCTTCGAATCGTTGGTGATGTCAATGTGAACCAGGCAGGAGCCCGGATCGGTTCCGGCTTCGACGTTGTCCACAAACCCTGGTCCCCCAATCTGCTGACCCTTAATTTGGTCCCAGGTCGTCTTTTCAGTGTCGCCGCCCGCTTTCAGAGCGTCTTCGTAACTGTAAAACGCATCGACGAACTGGTTCCCGGTTGAAGTGTGCTTCGGCGCCGCCGCCACTTTGAAATCGGCCGGCGGCTCGCCGGTGCTGGCGGCCTGGGTCTCCACGTCGTTCTCCCCGGCGTCCGATCCGTGCCGGCTCACGTAGACCTGGCCGAAATACTTCTCAATCGCCGGGGCATCGCCGGCCTTCGAAGCTTTGGCCAAGTCCGCCGCGCGCGCCAGATTCCAGATGGCATGGTCAAAGTCCGGGGGGGTTGAGGACAGGTAAGCGAGACCCAGCCGGTAGAAGACGTAAGGATCGCTGGGATTGTCCTGCTTGGCGAGGTTGAAACTGGTGATCGAGGTGGCATAGTCTTTCTTCTGCAAGGCGACAAAGCCCAGCGTGGCGTTGAAAATGGCCCTCTTGGGCTTCACGTAGTCGGTAAACTGCGCGTCGGTGACATTCGTCGGCTTCTCCAATTTGCCCAGCACGTCCAGCCCATGTTGAGCATAGCCTTGAGCTTCAGTCAGTTGCGCGTCCGCTCCGGGATTCTTGGGATCGAAGGTAAACGGGAAGGCAAAACTGAGGTAGGTCAGGGCGTCGATGTTGTCCGGATTCGCCGCCAGCGCCTTCTTGGCCGCATCGATGGCTTTGGCGCTGTTTCCTTGCTGCTGATAGGCCTGCATTTCCGCCACATAAGCGCCATATTTGAAATCGGAGCTCGGATACTTCTGGATAAAAGCCTCCGCCGCCGCCACGATCTGATTCGGATCTTTCGTGCTCACAATCTTCTGAAAGGCGTCGTACTCATCGCGGCTCTTCCATTGCGGCCCCTTGGCCGCGCCCGCTTGCTGTCCGCCCAACGGCTCAGGAGCCGCCGGCCTCGCCGCCGACCCACCCCAAACCACTCCGGCCATGGCCGCACAGCTCAAAATTACAGTTATCCTCTTTTTCATCATCCCCAGTGACCTCAGTGTTTGTTAGGATGTGGGCCAAAGAACCCGCACTTCCGACGAGCCGACCCACGATGAGCGGCATGCCCTCCCGCTGATTAGACCCCAAGTGCGCGCAAAAGGTGCCGCAACTGGAATATCAGGACTCCTCGAACTTTTCAAGTAGAATCTTACAGCTCTCCCTTCTGAAGAGAACGCACTGAAGTCGACCGGCAGCCGTCGCTGGCCGTCAGGAGCCCTGATCCCGAACCACATGCCGCCTTGAACTCCGCCAGATCGCGCGACACCGCTCGCCATTTTCCCGGTTGTTCTCTCAAGGTGTCAGCCGCCGAGTCCTCATAGAAGCTGAGCAGATTATCGCGCAGCTCCGGACTGACGGCGGCATAGTGTGTCCCCTCCAGTTTGTGCAGTAGCTTGGCGTAGGTCCGGTCGCAATAGACATACTCGCCCGGCCGCGTCGGCCGGCCGGTATCCAGGTCGACATCCGACGGATCGTACGCGCCGGCGCGCGCTGCCTCGAGTTGCGCCTCATAGCTCTCGACGGTCGCCTTGAGGCTGTCCGCGAACAACTGCTCGGTCTCGACCGTGGGAGTGTGAAAGTCAAAGACGCTCAGCGGGCCGAACTTTGGAAACAACCGGAACAAGAAAGCTGTCAGCTTGTCTCCCGCTCCCGGCCGCGTATAAGTCTTCTGCCAGTCCCGGTAGCACCTGCGTGACAGATGATAGAGTTGCTGGTGATGTACTCCTGAGGCGCGCTCTTCCAGCTCCTTCCTTCGGAGCGCCCAAGCCACTTCGGTCATTTCCGGAATGAATTTGTTGGCCAGCTTGCGGTAGGCAGCGATGGAAAGATCGACGTCAAGAATCTGACGGCTTAACTCCAGACCATACGTCTTCTTGAAGGCTCGCTCCAGCACCGGTTTCGGCACGCGAAAGCCGATCCAGTCGCGATAGGCCTGCGGCGCGTTGTGCCTCGCCACCACTTCCAGCGTGTCGAACCCGAACTCGGTCAGGGTGTGTGCCCAGGGGCTGTCCTCCCAGGTGATCCAGTCGCCGTACTCGCGGTGCAGGCGCGGGTACAGCAGCGGCACTGACCGATTGACGGCGATGGAGTGGCCTTGAATGTCCGCCACGTAGTGGGACAAGGCTCCCAGGGCAAAAGCATAGTCATTGATATCTCTGGACTCCTCGAACAGAGCCTCAACGAAGTCACCGCTGCGGACGTAGTGTGTGAGATGGCTGAAGAAAGGGCTCCCGAAGGGGTAGTAGCCCATGTCCTGAATCACGCAGCCGCCGTAGGCATAAGCGTGAGCCTCCCGCAACTGTTCGGCGGTGGCGTTCGGAAAACGCGCGAGCAGGAGGGGTTGGATCTGGCCGTCCCACTCGGAGTCGATAATGGCCTCGTGGGTCAGCACCGAATAACCGAAAGATGGCGGGATGAAGCACAGGGTGTAAAAACTGACCACCATGGATCCCGCCCACAGCCGCAGAAATCGCAATGTTGCAGGGCTCCCCATCTTCAACTTCACATTGGACCTTGCCCCCATGAACCTCACAGTCGAGCTGTGCGCGCCGGAAGCAGCCCGCATCCCCAGACGGGGATGTTTGCACGGAGGTGGCCAAAGCTTAAATTGAGTTGGAGGCGGCGTTGGTCAAGAGCCAGGCGGGGCTTGGGAAGCCCCGCCCCATGGCAATGTTCAGCCTTGGTTCTGAGGAGCTGCGCCGTCAGGGTGAATCGCGATGGTCTTACCCATCAGCACCTCGACGCGCTGCTGGTAGAAAGTGCGCCCATCGGAATCACGGAATGCGATTTCATGGCTGCCCGGCCGAAGCGCAAACTGCTTGAGCTTCCCGGTTAGCCCCGCGTAGCCGCCGTCGACATAAATGGAATTTCCCTTGGCCTTGGTGACGATCTTCACGTTGCCGGCCGCGGGGCCGTAGGGCCCGTAATAGCCGTAGCGGGGTCCATACCAGCCGGGGCCATACCACCCCGGGGCGTACCAGCCGCCATAAAAACCTCCACCGACTACCACCACCCGCCGCTGCGCCATTGCCATCGGCGCGGCCGGCGCCAGGGTTACAAGCGCTACGAGGGCAATGAGTGCTGTTTTCATCAGTCTTGACATAACTTGTGCCCTCCTTTCCTATTCTGTAAACCCGGACTCAGCCGAAAAGTCGCGGTCTGAGCCTCTCTTACTAGGACGTACCCGGAGAGACTCGGTTACCCAAGGATCTTTTCACAACCCAAGTGGCTGATAACACGGCCAAAATAATCCGTCGCAGGATTCTCACTTTTCGCCACTGAGCCGTTCCTTCGTGCCACCATAGAGGACGGTGGACGGCCCGACTGCTGATCGCGCTCCTCACATCGGGAGGGTGGCTGGCGCATCCATCGCTTTCTAATGTATGCGCGGGTGGCGCATCCATCGTCTTTTGATGTATGCGGCCCGACCTGGGTGGCGCATCCATCGTTTTGTGATGTATGCGACCCGGGGCATCTGAAAAAAAGACGCCACGGGGGCGCCGCCCGGCGGGGCATTCTCATATTGTTATTCTCACCTGTAACATAGGCTCTGACACTTGACAAAATATCTGTCGGAGGCGCAT
>DATDGR010000321.1:0-32652 GCA_036521995.1 Terriglobia bacterium
ACTGCGCACCCCGACCCCGTCGTTCGCGAGCATGCTGGGTGGGGACTCGGGAGACTTGGTTTTCTCACAAGCTCGGTAGGCCAAAGCGGCCCGGCCGAAGATCTGCAGTATGAACTTTGAGATCGTAAGCGAAATCTGGGACGTCGAAACCATCGCCAGCGGCAGTGTCATTCGCGACCTGCCCCGGCTTCGCAGAATCTACGGTCAGGGCCGATGGCGGAAGAAGAAGGGCATCGCCAAGGTTCGGCTCTTCGGTGGCAGACTACGGTTGCTGAATTACACTGGTACGAGGCGCATGGAATAGAGAAACGCGAAATCAAGCGCAAGCGGTATCTGGATAGCGAGTCCCCGCGATGACAAAATCGAACAAGAGCACAGCTCAATTCGCCGTGTGTATCGATAACTCGGGCTACCCCGTCTCGCTTGAGTTGCACAAGATCTATCGTCTGCTTCCTGATCAGGACGCCGCCGAAGACCACGATGTGCGTATCGTCGATGAGAGCGGTGAGGACTACCTCTATCCTGCCAACCGTTTTGTCAGGATCGAATTACCAAGAGCCATCAAGCAGATCTTATTGAAGGCCTCATAAGGCATTGGGCTTGGCGGCGGGCCACAGTGGCGTCGCACCATTCGGCGAGCTAAGCCTTAAGCCCGCCTGGAGCCATTGGCAAGGAGCGTAGCCGGACACCGCTGGCGTCGAAGACGGCGTTACCGATGGCGGGAGCCACGGCCATGATGGGCGTTTCTCCTGCGCCAGCCGAAGGCAGATCCTTGCGGTCCACGATCACGACTTCGACCGCCGGCGCGTCGCTGAAACGCGGCACGCGGTAGCGCGAGAAGCGGTTGGTCAGGATTTTGCCATTCTCGAATTCGATCGCCTCGAAGAGCGCACCGCCGAGACCCATGACGTTCGCACCCGCGATCTGATTGCGCAGCCCATCAGGGTTGACGACAGCCCCGCATTCAAACGCCGTGACTAAGCGTACGACCCGAACCGCACCGCTGGCGCGATCGACGGAAACCTCCGCGCAAGTGGCGACGTACCCGCCCTTTTCAACGCCTCCCCCGATTCCGAAACCGTGGCCGGGCGCAGGCTTCACCTGGCCCCAGCCGAATTTCTCCGCCGCGGCATCGAAGACGACCCGCAGGCGGGCATCGGTCAGATTCCTGCGGCGGAACTCGAGCGGATCCAGCTTGGCGACGCGCGCCAATTCATCCATGTGCGACTCGCGCGCGAATTGATTCGCCGTGGCTGCCAAGCCCCGGTACGAACCCTGCCTGAGCGGCGAATCGCATGGGTGAAATTGAATGCGCTGGTTCGCAATATTGTATGGAGTGCCGATGCCAGACTCGCCGGAGTTGTAGTTGTGAAACTCCCAGGCGCTAATCGTGCCGTCGGCGCGCAAGCCGCTCTTGATTTCGATAACGCCCGCCGGGCGGAAATACGCCCAGGTGAGCTCCTCTTCACGAGTCCAGACTCGCTTCACAGGTGCGCCTGCCGCCCGCGCCAGTCGCGCCGCCTCCAGGGCTGCTTCGCCGGTGTGCTTGCCGCCATAGGCAGAACCCGTATCAGGCACCAGGACGCGAACCTGGTCCGCTGAAATATGAAACGCCTGCGCCAGATCATCGCGCACCGCAAAGGGCCGCTGCGTGCCGGTGTGAACGGTAAGCTTGCCGTCTTTCCACTCCGCCACGGCAGCCCGAGGTTCGAGCGGAGCGTGAGCAATATAGGCTACGGTATAGGTCGCCGCCAAACGGTTAGCGGCTGCGGCCAGTCCCTGATTGACAGATCCTGCAGTGTGCGCCGAGCTCTCGCGGCCGTCGTCCGAACCCTCAGCGTGGGACTTGAGATACTCGAAGATCTGGCGGCTCGAAGGCTGCGGCGTTTCCTTCCATTGCGCGTGAATGGCGCCGAGCGCCCGATCCGCGGCTTCCGCGCTTGGCGCGGCCACACCGACGAAGTCGCCGTCGTGGATCACGGTGATTTCTGGCATGGCTCGCGCCTGCCTGATGTCCACGGACGCGAGCTCGGCGCCAAACGACGGCGGCCGCAACACCTTGCCGTGCAGAAGCCCCGGCAATTCCAGGTCCGGTGTGTACTTGTGTTTGCCGGTGACAAAGTCGCGGCCATCGACCTTGGGCACGGGCTTCCCGGCTACCCGCCACTCGGTGGCCGGGGTTAGAGGATCACTTTCAATTACGGCTTTGGCCAGGCTTTGGCCCTGGGCGAGCCTGCCATATTCGAGTACCCGCCCACTTTTCCGGTCCCGAACCGCGCCGTCAGAAGCCACCAGCCAGCCTGGATCCACACCCCAGGTCTTGGCCGCCATGTCCACCAGCGTCTCCCGAGCCACCGAGGCCACGCGGCGCAGCTCCAAATTCATGGTGGGAGTCGTGCGGCTGCCAAAGGTTCCCATATCAAAGGGTACAAGGCTGGTGTCACCCATCACCAAGCTGATGCTAGCCAGCGGCGAATTCAGTTCCTCGGCCACGGCCTGCGTCAGAGAGGTGCGAATGTTCTGGCCCATCTCCACTTTGCCGGTGTAAACGGTCACCGCGCCGTTCTCAGCGATTTGGAGCCAGGCACCCATCTCGCGAGGCAGTTCCTCTCCGCGGAACCCACGACCAGCCCCGGATTCTTGAAAGGCCGCAGTCTTCCGGACCAGCAGAAAGACGGCGATCCCGCCGCCCATCGACTTGAGAAATTCGCGACGGGCGAACCCGAAATCGTAGAGGGGCTTCTCGGCAAACTCGTAACGCTCGGGCTCCACCGCTTCGAGTTGGCGCCCAATCGAGCTACTCACCCTTGTGACTCCTTCATCGATCGAGCCGCCCGCCGAATGGCCTCGATGATGCGCGGGTAAACTCCACAGCGGCACATATTGCCGTTCATTCCGCGAGCAATCTGTTCGTCGGTTGGATCAGGATGATCTTTCAGGAAGGCCACGCCGGCCATGATCATGCCGGAGGTACAGTAGGCGCATTGGAAGGCGCCCTCATCGAGAAAGGCTTGTTGCAAGGGGTGGAGGTGGCCGCTCTTTTCGAGACCCTCGATCGTCAGCACCTGACTACTGCCGGCCGAGGTCGCCGGGGTCAGGCAGGAACGCCGCGGCTTGCCATCGATCAGCACCGTGCAGGCGCCGCACTGTCCCTCACCACAGCCGTACTTCGAGCCCGTCAGGCCGAGCCGGTCGCGCAGCACGCTCAGCAGGCTGGCATCAGGCTCGGCCTGAACCGAGTATTCCGTGCCGTTGATCCGAAGCTTGAAGCTGCTGGCCACGATCCGTCGCTACAGTGACGCCTCAACGTCAAAAGCAAGAAGAGCCGCCTGGCGGCGGCGCAGGCCCGCCACCTGCACGGTTGCCACTTTTGTCAAACTCGTCTCAGGGATCGCACAATCACGACCAGAATCACGGCCCCGAGCACGGCGACAACAATACTATAAATCAAGCCGCCGCCGTAGATGTTAAAGAATCGCATGATCTCGCCGCCAATGAAGCCACCGATGATGCCAAGCACGATGTCTCCAATGACGCCGTAGCCGGAACCCTTCATGATCTTCCCGGTCAGCCAACCTGCGATCAGCCCTACGATAATCCAGTAAAGCATCGGCTTTCACCTCCTCCCGGCGCCTCAACTGGGTTGCTCCCCCGCCAAAGACACGCGAAGAGTTGTACTCGAATTCCGCCGTCGAAGCAAGCACAAAACATGAGACGTGTCGATGCGGTCGAGTCTCCTGCCATTCTGCCGCGCGCTCAGAGTTTTCCACTCGAAGGCGGCGGAAGGTAGCGTTCCAATTGCTCCAGAAGAGACCGGTCGCCCAGACGCCCGGCCGCGCGGGCATGCTCCCACGCCTCTTCGTAATGGCCTGTGACTGCCAGGGCGCGGCCCAGACTCACGTGCGGAGCCGCGTAGGTAGGATCGAGTTCAATGGCTTGGCGGAAATGATCGAGGGCAGCCTCCCGGTCACCACGAAAATAGGTCAGCGTGCCTAAGGCGAAGTGGGCGCCGGCGTTCCGCGAGTTGCGCTGAAGAATCGCCTGCTGCTCGGCGATAGCCTGCTCGACATCCTGGTCGAGCGTTGGCTGAACAACTTCCCGGCGCCAGAAGGACATAGTCAACTAGCGAGCCCCGGCACTCGAAACCCGTTGGCGTCCCTTCGTTTCCTCATGCCGGCGTGAACTGCTTGAGCTCCTGGTCGATGTCAGGCGGCGTGAGGCGTTCGCCGTCATTGAGCCGATCGAGGAGCTGGCCGATCGCCTCCTTGGCCTGTTCTTTCCGATAGTTCCTGATGAAGCCGTCGTAAAAGTGGTCGCCGGCCATGGCCCGGTTGATCTCAGTCTCCTTGTTGTGGTCCTGAAGCTCGGTGAAATAGACCACGCGGTAGCGGCCCTGGTAAGGCTCGCGGTAGATCTCGAACATGATCTTGTCGGACTCAAAGGGCATCGGCAGACTCCCCGCTTTCGATGCGGCCACCCATCGCTGACCGGGGACCCGAATGTGCCTCGCTCAAAGACGGTCAACAGCTTCGGGCCCAATCTTATCACGCTTGGCTCAGGGCCTTCCTGAACCTTTCGGGAACCCCCGCGGACGGCCGGTCATTTCCTGTCGAGCAGACCCAGGCGTTCAACGATGATGCCTGCGATGGCCAGGAACGCCAAGGCCATAATCATCATCTCCAACCCATCGAAGATGTAGGCCAGAAAGACGACCACCAGAGACAAGGCCCAGAAGACAATCAGCCCCACAGACCACAGTTTCTGATCCGAATCTGCAGACAAACTTGTGCCCTCCAAACGAAAAGGGAGGAGCAGCGCTCCTCCCTGAAGCTACCACGTCGACAGCCTAACAGCAAAGACGACCCGGACCGGATCACCATCATCAACGAGGCGCTCAACAGGTCGTGATCCTTGCGGTGCACCGCCTGCCCGAGCTTGGTTCAACTCCTTTAGAAACTCTGCCGGCCGCGCTCAGCCTTGTCGCGGCGCCGCGCCTTATCATCGAGATAGCGCTGGCCCTTGAGCAGCTTGATGCCCGCCTGCCACACGGGAGCCGCTCGAAGCGGTCGTCGGTCATCTTCTTGTGTTCCGAAATCTCAAATCCTTAATGGTATGGAAGACCGGGAGCACCGTCTCCGCATCTGGGACACTTTCTCTCAAAGATGTCCGCTCCATTCGCACCATAATTGTGACCGCACTTGCTGCATCCCAACTGGTAACGAGGGATTCCCAAGGAAGGCCCCGGCGCGTCAGAAGCGCCCTGCGGGCTTCAAGCCGGTTGTCATTAGAGCAGCTTGCGGAACTCGTCGATGGTGAGCCCGGCATAACGGACGATACCGGCCCTGGGTGATGGCGTTAACTCGGTTGTGTCGCGGGATGGTCATCCTGCGACGCTGGCCGCTGCTCATGACGATGTGCGTGCCGTGCCGCAAGACCCGAAAGCCTGCTCTTTCCGTTCTCCGACCCGATCGCCTGTCACGCGACCTGCGCTTGTGCGGCCTCGCGTAGCGCCCCGACGAGCGTCTCTTCGTGCCGGAACACGAAGTCGTTCCGCTCGCGCACCAGATCGTCAATCCAGCGGCGGCAATGGGCCTGAAGAATGGATGTTGACAAGGTGTTCGCCGCACCCTCCGCGTAGACAAGTGACAGGTCCTCGACCACCCGGAAAAGCAGCTCGTTGCTGTCCCGCGTGATCGCCCGCACCCGCTGCTTGTAAGCCGGCATGCCTGGGAGTTGCGGGAAAAGGCGATCGAGGATGGCGATTTCGTTCCACACCCAGTTCAATTGGGGAGACAACGCGCGGTATCCGTGGACCCACCCGGTGACGTCGACGGTGCGCGCGAGTTCCTCATAAAACGCGTCGAGCCGGGGATCGAGAAAGTCGTAGCTGGGATTGCAGACGTCGCCGCGCAGCCTGCCCGCGCGCGCCAGATCGTCCTTAATCGGTGTACCATCGTAGGGCAGCATGCGGCAGAAGACCGCCCCCGCGCTACCGTCGCCCACAATCGTGCGTAGGAAGCGCACGTTCTCGCGCACCGACTCGAAAGTGCTGGAGGGATCGAAGAGCATGAACCCGAATTCAAACATCAGGCCGACTTGCTTGAGAATCTCCACCGCCCGGATGTTCTGTTCCACCGTCACCTGCTTGTGCAGTGTCTTCAATCCTTCTTCGCTGCCGGACTCGAGGCCCATATAGACCAGGTAAAGCCCGGCGTCGCGCATCGTGCTGAACATAGCGGGCTCGACCACGTCGGCGCGGCAGTTCATCTTCCAGATCACCCGGCCCACCAATCCGCTCTTGTGCATCTCGTTGACGAATTCGCCGGCCCAGCGATGCCATACCGGGCCAAAGAGCGGGAAGTCGTCATCCTGGAAAAGAAAGATGGTAATGCCGCGCTCCTCGTGAAGGGCGCGCATTTCCCGGACTACCTGGGCGGGCTTGCGGGTGCGCACCATCTTGCCGGGCGCCGTGCGGTAGAACATGTGGATGGAGCAGAAGGAGCACGTCCGGGCGCAGCCGCGGCTTGCCAGCAGCGGCATGGCCTTGCGTCCAAGCACCTTTTGCGGCTCCCAGTTCCGCTCCGGATAGGGCAGTACGTCGAGATCGGCCACCAGCGGCCGCATAGGCGTGGCGATAAATTCAGAGTCCTGCCGGTAAGCAATGCCCTGGACCTGGCGCCAGTCGCGGTTCGTGCCCAGAAGATCGACCAGTTCCAGGAGCGTGAACTCGCCTTCGAAGCGGACCACGCTGTCGAGATCCGGAACCAGTTTTAGCGTGTCCTGGTAGTTGAGGCTGGCGAAGTGTCCGCCCATGGTGAGGTGGCAGGTCACGTCCTCGGCGCGCAAGCGACGCAGTAACGAGTCGAACCGCCGGATGTAGAACTGAAAAATCAATGAGAAGCCTACCAGAATGGGATCCGCCGCCTTGATCCCCTGGACGATCTCGTCCTCGCTGGCCTCAACGTCAAAAATCCTCACGGAGTACCCGCGCGAACGCAAAGTGGAAGCAAGATACCCGAGCCCGAGATTCCCCTGGCGCTGGAATCCGACCAGCACGACCGGGCGGGAGGTGTCTCGCTGGCGCTCTCCCCATACGCCACCGTCGAGCATGGTAAGCGGAGACAGTTCTGACATGGCACTCCTCCTTCGCGCGAACAGGACCCAGCGCAGAAATAAGAAAAGAAGTTGCGGGTTGCCCGTGGGCCGAGCGACCCGCAACTTGTTTCCCGAGCCCAGCGGCTAGGACTTTGTCTTCTGGAACGCGGCCTTGGCAGCCTGAATGGCCTTCGTTTGAGCCGCCAGAAGGTCCTGGTGATAGTTCAACCTGACGAGGGCCAACTGCTGCTGTGTGCCCGCGTCCAACTGCTGGTTCTCCCAGGGGGGGCCGATCGGGTCCCACCAGATGTGCGGATTGTAGTAAAGAGCTTCCTTGAAGTCTGCCACCTTAGCCTCCTTTTGGTAAATTGTCTGCCCATGGTTGGTGCCACGTAAGCCAGTCTTGCGAATCGTCACTTGGCCATTTCGGTCATGTAGCCAACATCCGTTGTCTTCGCCATGGGTGCTCTCCCGCCCTAAACGCGAAGGAGAGGAACCCAAACAGTTCCTCTCCTATCTTACCCTCTGTCTCAATTCCCGGAACCGCATATTTCAGCGTGGGCTGGCTCCGCCGGGAATCATTCGTCTCTCCGAATCGACCGGATGGCATTCATCCCCACCGGCATCTCCTCTTCGTACGGCACGGGCGGCGGACCGGAGACCGGCCCAACACCGGGGAGGTCCGGAGGTGACGGCATGGGGGCCTCGCCCGCCATCTCGGCTCGCAGTCTCGCCTCGAACTCTTTGAGCTTGGCTTCGATATCGCGCTCTTTCTCGCTGCGCGCCACCATGTCTTCCCGGTAGCGCTTCAGAAAGTACCCGATGGTCTCCACCCGGATTTTGATGGAGCCCGTAGGCTTGTTCTCGTCGATGTCTTTGAAGGAGAAATAAGGGGTGCCAGATTTGGTGACGGTTTCTTCCACCACCGTGTAAATGGGCGCGTCGTGGCCACACTTGAAGCTGGAAAGCTCCAGCGCCACCAGGTTCGGATGCCGCCCCGTGTACTTGGCCGCCCACACTTTCTGGGAAGTGTTCTCGCTATAACTGTTCTTCCAGCAGTCCGAGATGTCCATCGGATCCTGGATCAGCCCGGCCTGCACGTCCTGTGCAAACAGCGGCCCCATGATATCGGGATCAATGGGCAGCGACTGCATGGTCAGCACCGGGTAGCCGATCTTCTGGAACTCCTCCAGAATTTCATGGTTCACCCCCGGGTCATTGTGATAGGGCCGGCCCAACACCACGATGCCGATGCGGTCTTCGGCTTCCAGCTTCTTCAGCACTTCCCGGCCTTGGGCCCGCTGGATGCCATTCATGAACTTGTCCTGAGCCTTGAAGCCTTCTTCCACAGCACGCAAATTCTCTTCAAAGGAGAGTCCAAGCACGTCTTTGAACTC
Source organism: Terriglobia bacterium (assembly GCA_036521995.1). GTDB lineage: Bacteria > Acidobacteriota > Terriglobia > UBA7540 > UBA7540 > Gp13-AA77. The sequence goes on from DATDGR010000321.1 coordinate 8,493, forward strand.
ATCATAGAGCTGCCTGGCCAGCAGCGCCTTGTTACCGGGGTTCACGAAGGTGTCGCAGAACAGAATGTGGTTGTCCTTGAACAGATCCCCTTCCTTGGTGAACGCCGCCTTCACCGCCTCGGGCGTGGTGGCTACTGTGGGGCAGGAGCGATGACCCTGGACGTGCGTCAGATCGCTCGGCAGATCATCGATCATGGGGAAGAAGATGATGTCGAGCGGCTTTTTCTTGTGGTGCACGTAAACCAAGTTGTGCACGTGCGGAATCCCGATCTTGGAAGGAAAGCAGGGGTCGATGGCGCCCCGCTTGGCCCCCTCTTTGTAAAGCTGCTCGTTGGTGAAGTCGGAATAGATGATGTTCTCGCCGGGAATCCCGAGGGCCTCAAAGTAGGCGCTGAAGATGGGCCCCACCGAGTACATATTCAGCACCCGCGGAACTCCGATCCGCAGCTCCTTGCGCCGATTCATCAACTCCACCCGCTTCTTCTGGGCGGCGGTAAAGGCGTACTTGGGCAGGGGATCGGCCACCAGCGGCGGAGCGTAGCTCTTAAAGGCTCCCTTGGCGCCCACCTCCGCCAGGTTCGGGTTATCCCGCTTGGCCGCGTCCAGGCCCTTCTTGATCTCGCGCATGTCGTTGACGTCTTCCACCAGGCCCTTTTCGCAGCTATTGCCCACGATCAGCCGCTTCACGCCCTGCAGAATGGGAATCTTCGACTTCTTCCAGGACTCGTCGGCGTCGGCGATCTTCACATCAATGAACGTCCGCATGCACTTGTTCTTGCAGAAGTAGCAACGCGTATCTTCGCTGCGATGCGTCACGTAGCTGATGTTCGCCACCGCCTCGAAACCGATGAAGGAGGTGCGATGCCCGCGCTGATAGAGCCGGCGCGCCTCGATGGCCGCGCCGATCGCACCCGACTCGCCGCAGTGCTCGTGCACGATCACGTTAGGCTTCGAGCCCTTGTCTTTGAAGCGCGACTCGATGAAATCCACCTGCGCCTTGACCGCCGCCAGGTTGTGCTGGGTGCCGCCTTGCAGGACGAAGGTCTTGCCGAGCGAGGCCAGGTTCGGAATCTGGGAGACGTAAAGCCAGATGTTCTTGGGCAGCACGTTGGCCAGACCGGCCATGATCTCTTCCGGCTTCCAGCCCTGGCGCTGAAAGTCGACGATGTCCGACTGCATGAAGACGGCGCAGCCGTAACCGAACATCGGCATGGCCTTGGCTCCGAAAGCCAGATCAGCGTACTCCTCCACTTGGTGCCCGAAGCCGACGCAGGTGGACTGCAGGAAGTAGCCGTTGCCGGCCGAGCACTGGGTGTTGAGCTTGAAATCCTTCACGCGGCCATCCTGCAGGATGATCAGCTTGATGTCCTGGCCGCCCACGTCACAGATCACATCCGCATCGGGGTAGAAATGAAGCGCGGCCTCGGTGTGCGCGACCGTCTCCACGAGGGCGACGTCGGCACGAAGGGTCTCCTTGAGAATATCCTTGGCGTAACCCGTGGAGCCGACACCCAGCAGCTCGACCGTGGCGCCCTGGTCCTCGACCTGCTTGCGCAGGTTGGCGAACATCTCCATGGTGTCTTCCAGCGGATTGCCCTTCGAAAGCTGATAACATTTCACCATCACTTCGCCATCCTGGCTCAGCAACACGGCCTTGGTGGAGGTCGATCCGCCGTCGATACCCATGAAAGCCTGTACGTGCTCCCCAGGTCGGAATTTGCGGGGTACGAAACGATGGGACTTAAACCGTTGCTTGAACTCCACCAGCTCGTCTTCCGTCTTGTATAGACCGCTGCCGCCCCGCTTGGTTTTTTCCTCCAGACGGCCGATATTGATGTACCAATCGAGCTTTTCGTAGCCCGCGTAAATCCCCACCTTCGCGTCCTCGTCGAGCCCGAAGCGCACGCAGCCCAGCGCCGCAAAGTACTGGGCGTTGTCGGGTACGCGGATGAGGCTCTCGGGGTCCACGCCCTCCGGCAGCGGGTAATTGCGCTCCTCCCATACTTTCGGAATATTGTGCTTCCAGCAGTCCTGCATGCCCTTGATGTAGGTGTTGGGACCGCCCAGCAGCAGCACCACCGGACGCAAGGTGTTGCCGCGCGTCAGCACCGCCAGGTTCTGCTGGATGATGGCTTCGAACAGCGACGCCATCAGCTCGCTCGGCGGAACCCCGGACTTCTGCAAACCGTTGACGTCCGTCTCCGCAAAGACACCGCACTTTCCGGCCACCGGGTGCAGCTTCAGGCCCACGTAGCCCATCTGGCAGAGCTGCTCGGCCGGAATCCGCAGCTTGGCGTTGATCTTGTCAATCACCGCGCCCGTGCCGCCGGCGCACTTGTCGTTCATGGACGGAATCTTCTTCTTGCGGCCGGTCTCGGGGTCCTCTTTGAAGATGATGATCTTGGCATCCTGGCCCCCCAGCTCGATCACCGATCCGCACTCAGGGTATAGATGCTCCACCGCCAGCGACACCGCGTTCACTTCCTGCACGAACTTGGCCCCGATCATGGGCACGATGCCACTGCCGCCCGAGCCCGTGAGGAACACTCGGGTTTCACCTGCCCGGATGCCCGCCTGGGCCTCCATGCGCTTCAGAAATTCCAGGCACTTTTCAGGCTGCTTGGTGTCGTGGCGCTGATAATCGCTCCAGATGATCTGGTCGGTGGTGGTGTCGACCACCACCGATTTCACAGTGGTGGAGCCGACGTCGAGTCCGACCATCAACTCCTTGGCGTTTGGCATCACTTAACCCTCGATTGGGCTTAACAGCCCGCTTCTGCTCACCTGACGGCGTCGAGATATTTTCAAAAGTCCTTGCTCATCAACAACATCGTGGCTTCGTTCGTCAAAGCTAAGGCGCTCCGCCCCCCCGACGTTACCCGGCACTCCGGCCGGCGCCCGATCCAAACCGAACTTCAAGACATTTTAGCAAGTCGTTGTCCTTCAACAACATCGTGGCTTCGTTCGTCAGTCAGGTTGGACGGATCCGGCTCCCGACAGCCGACCGGGCGCCCCATACGGGCGCCCCGACGGTTTCAGGTTCTCGGCAGCCTTGAATCGTTGAGACATATCTGCAACCGGCTGCGAATCAATAACATCGTGGCTTCGTTCGTCTTCAGTTCTGCCCTGCTCCCTTCGCCATCTTCGCGACGGCTTCTTTCCCGCGCCGCTCCATCTCCTCAGGAGCAATGTCTTCGATATGTTGGCCGAGGGCCCAGAGATGGCCAAAGGGATCTTTGATCTGACCGTAGCGGTCGCCCCAGAACTGATCGGAAAGCGGCATGGTCACAGTTGCCCCCGCCGCGACGGCTTGGTTAAAAGTCTTATCGATGTTGTCCATGTACAGGTTGAGAACGACCGGGCTTCCGCCGAGCGCCTGCGGACCCTTGGCGCCCATGCTCGGAAACTCGTCCGCCAGCATGATGGTCGAATCGCCGATCTTGAGCTCGGCGTGCATCACTTTGCCGTCGGGTGTGTGGTGTGGTGGGCCGCTCTCTTGCGCGCCGAACGCCTTCTTGTAGAATTCAATCGCCTTGTCCGCACCGTTGATGATCAGGTGCGGTGTAATCGTGTGCTGACCCGCACGAACTGCGCTCACTTTTCCTGCCATTTTCTTACCTCTCCTTTCCCCCGGCCACTACGACTCCTAAGATTGATGATTGCAGATTGCCGATTGGGCACCCCGGTCGGAGCGTTCAATCAGCCATCCAACCATCAATTCCAGGCATACCACACGACCCTCATCTTGCGCTACCACGATCAACGTGACGCCTCCGCCATCAGTTAACCCCGACTAACTCCCGCTTCTCCGCCTTCAGGCGCTCAGCAGCGTGCAAGACGAAGTTGGCGGCCGTCCCGATCACTCCCTTGTGGTGGCCGTACTTGTACATGGGCTGCTGCATCTCAGGGTGCTCGCTCACGAACCCCTGGACTTCCTCAAGCGTTACGCCAGTCTTTTCCAGCACCGCTTTCATTTCGTTCTTGGCCCGCACCTTGGCCTCGCCGAGCGCCATCTGCACCCGGCTGTGAGCGTTCACATCGCCTTCGCCGGAGGTCTCGACGGGAAGGAAGATCATGTCCTTGTATTGCGAAACCACCGCCGACTGAGCGCCATCCGATTGCGTACTCGGCATGCAACCGAAAGGCTTGAGCGAAAGCACCATGTGGCAGAGGTCTTTGTTGGAGTAATAGATATTTTTGGCCACTTCAAGGTGGCCCTCGCCGCCACCAGCGCGTGAGTTATAGAAAGGGTGCCCGATTCGTTGCAGTTCGTACTGATCGGTCAGGTGATGGGCCACGCCGCCCAGCGCCTCCACCAGCTTGTGGTATTCGCGCTTGAAGATGTTCTCCGCAAAGGTGAGCTTGCCGATTTTTTGCTGAGTGTTGAAGTGGCTGCCGAAGACTTTGGTGAAATTCCAGCGGGAGACGTTCTCGGCCACCAGATCAAGGCCGCGCTGATCGCGGATCTCCTGCTTGGCCTGGTGGATCATGTAGGTGATCCAGGTGCCGATGGGTTCCACCAACACCTGCGCGCCTTCCTTCTCCAGAAACTTGAACATATTGAAATTGCCGTCGCCCTCGGTGGTCTGCGCCCAGAATTCGCCCGTGATCTTGACGATAGGCTTGACGCGCGTGCGATCGACCGGAATAGCATTGAAGCGGGCGCGGACCTCGCGCAGCGCGGCGGTGTAGTCCTCACCATAAAGCTGGTCCATGAACTTCCCGATCAGGGTGGCGGTGCCACTGAACGAGGTCTTGCTGAGCCACTCCCCAAACTTCCCTTCCAAGGAGTAAGGCCGCTTGCGCTTCATCACTTCGTGCAGCAGGTCCATGCACTCATCGAGCACCCGGTCGGTTTCACCCGCATTCACCTCGAAGGGCCGGATCTGATAGGCCACGTCGTTCACCACGTCGCCGATGTTGAGGGCGTTCAGAATGCCGAGGAAGAAGTCGAGGTTCATCTCGAGCCCGGCCTCGGCTTCGGCCTGGTTCAGGCCGCCCGATTGCTGGAACAACAGCACGCGGAAACCGTCGAACCCGGAGTTGCGCAGCGCCAAGCGATACTCCGCCTCGTACATGCCGAAACGGCAGGGCCCGCAGGCGCCCGCCGTGAAGAAGACGTGGCGGTCGATGATCTCCTGCTTGCTGAGGCCCGCCTCTTCGAGGTTTTGCAGATACTGGACGAGATTGCCGACGGTGAAATAGGTAGGATTGCATTGGCCGTTGTTGCCGTACTCCTTGCCGAGCTGGAAGGCCCGTTTGTCGGGCGTGGGCACCGCTTGGCACCTGTAGCCTAGGCTTTCGAGCGCGCCATGCACCAGCTTTTCATGCTTCCAGGTCAGACCACCAAACAGAATCGTGACCTGGTCGCGCTCGGCTTTGGTGAACGGCCGTTCCACCGGCCGATGAAACTGATGCTTGGATCGCCTTTCCAGTCCGGCCTCCTGCTCCAGGCGGCGTCGCTCCTCTGCCAGCCGCTCGCGGAGCAATCTCTCCTTGGTGTCCTCGGGTGAGCTGATCTGGACCAAACCGGTCGGGGGTCCGCCCTTGTGCTCTCCGGGTAAGCCGTTAAATGGCGCAGTGCTCATGTTCACCTCTCCTTGGGGCCGGCGTCTCGAGTCCGGCAGGTTAGATTGGCGCGGCGGTCTGGTGGCGCCACGGCCAGTGAGCAGACATCAACAGGTCCGGTCATTCGCCGGATTGGCTTTTCGGCGCGCGATTACACCCGCAAGCCCGCCGCCCGTAGGCCGATTACTCCACCCCAGTTACTCGGGCATTATGACTTTGGGTTCCCCGCCGGCAAATAGCATTACAGCGAACGGTGAATTTCATGAGTCCAATTGGCGAGGATGGCAGCGATTGGTAAGGGCTGGAAATTCAACTTGTTAGGGGAGAAAAGAAGGTGCATTGGCGAGGCTCCGGCGGAGGTTGTGGGTCGCGGAGAAGAGACGAAGGCTACGCGCCGAGGCAGGTGGCCCTAAGAATTTCGCGATGGCGATCCTTTCCGCAACAGGAAGCCCCATAGTCGAAGACTAAGGTCAACTTGTCGATTCAACCGCGAAAGTCCCGAGCTTCCGCAGCCGCTCATGCCTCCGGTGCACAAGGCTCTCCACCGAGAGAGCCGTAACTTCCCGCAGGGCCGTGCTGAGTGCCGAGCCCAGACGCGCCGCGGCTCCAGGCGGATCGGTGTGAGCCCCGCCGGGCGGCTCGGGCACGATCTCATCCGCCAGTCCGAAGCCGCGGAGGTCACGCGCCGTGAGCTTCAAAGACCTCGCCGCTTGCTGCTTGTGGTCCCAATCCCGCCACAGGATAGATGAACAGCTCTCAGGAGCGATCACGGAGTAGATGGCATTCTCAAGCATCAGCACGCGATCACCCACGGCAATCGCCAGCGCACCGCCGCTCCCGCCCTCGCCATGGACCACCACCACGATGGGCACCCGCAGCTTCGGAATCTCCTTGAGGTTGTAAGCGATCGCTTCCGCCTGGCCGCGCTCCTCGGCGCCCTTGCCGGGATAAGCGCCGGGCGTATCCACCAGGGTTATGATGGGTAGCTGGAATTTCTCAGCGAGTTGCATCAGACGCAGTGCCTTGCGATACCCCTCCGGACTCGGCATGCCGAAGTTGCGCTTCACACGCTGCTCCGTGTCCCGGCCCTTCTGATGGCCCAGCACCAGCACCGGCCGGCCCTCGAAACGGGCCAAGCCCCCGACGATGGCGGCGTCGTCGCCAAAACGGCGGTCGCCGTGCAACTCGGTGAAGTCGGCGAAGAGCGCCTGAATGTAGTCGAGCGTGTAAGGGCGGTTCGGGTGCCGCGCGATCAGCACCTGCTCCCAGGCGTCGCTGGAACCTTGATCGCCGGGCGAGCGCCGGAGGATCTCAAGTTGTCCGCGCAGACGTTCGATCTCTTCACGGTCGGCGTCAGAAGGCGACCCCTTTTCGAGCTCGGCGATCTGCTTCTCGATCTCGCGGGCGGTGTCGGGTTGCGGAGCGGCAGTGGCCATGTCGGCAAGAACAAGCTCTAAGAACGCTTCTCGATCGAGACAGAATTTTCACCGCACAAAGTGCGGAGGCCCGTAAGCAAGGCTTCGTCGACCTTGACCCCGACCGGTTTTCGGGCCCGCAGGATCGCGCGGAAATCCCCTTCCCGGACGAGCTCGAACGTAACCGCATCCGGGCCCGGATGACCGGCCAGCCATGCCTGGATATCGCTGAGAATGCTCTCAGAAGTGTGGTCGAGATCCAAACGGATGCGGACGGAAGCTCTGCCGTTGGCCGGGGCCTTTTCGAGGGACTGCACCTCGTTCACGATCACCTTCGGCTTGGAGGTTTCTTCCCGGCGCACGCGCCCCTTGATCAGCAGCGCGGCGTCCACCTTGAGGAGCGGCTGAATCTGCTGCAGTGTCTGCGGGAACACAATCAACTCGGACGTGCCGCGTAGATCCTCAAGCGCGACCGCGGCCCAGAGGTCGCCCTTCTTGCTCGGCTTCACGCGCAGACTGGTAACGATACCGGCCAGCGAAACCGGGGCGTCATTCGCCAGGTCTTCAAGTGAGGCGCTGTCATGCCTGGCCACTGCCGCCATCTGCGACCGATACTTCTCCAGAGGGTGACCCGTCACAAAGAAACCCAGGACTTCCTTTTCCCCCGCCAGCCGCTCGGCTTCAGACCACTCCGGAACATCCGGCAAAGTGACCGCCCGCACAGGCTCCGGCTCCGCGCCGCCAAATAAACCCACCTGGCCGCCCGCGCTCGCACGTTGCCGAGCCTGGCCGAGTTCGATGGCGCGATCGAGCCCCGCCAGCAGCCGCGCCCGATGCACGCCCAGTGAGTCCAGGGCGCCGGCCTTGATCAGGCTCTCAATCACGCGTTTGTTCATCAGGCGCAGGTCGACATTTTCGCAGAACTGGAAAAGATTGTCGAAGCGCCCCAATTGCTTCCGCGCCTCGAGCACCGACTCGATCGCCGCCTCGCCCACGTTCTTGATGGCCGTCAGACCAAACCGGATGCCCAGGCCGGAGGCGGTCTGCGATGCCGTGAACGTCCGGTCGCTCGAGTTCACGTCGGGCGGCAGAATCTCAATACCCATGTCGCGGCATTCGCCGAGATAAAAGGTGAGCTTGTCGGGGTTACCGATTTCAGCTGTCAGCATCGAGGCCATAAATTCAACGGGATAGTGCGTCTTCAGATAGGCGGTGCGGTAGGCCACGAGCGCGTAAGCCGCCGAGTGTGATTTGTTGAAGCCGTAACCGGCGAACTGCTCGATCTGCTCGTAAAGCTTCCTGGCTTTGGCGTCCGGCACGCCATTCTGGCGCGCGCCGGCCAGGAACTTCTCACGCATGGCCACCATTTCTTCGACCTTCTTCTTGCCCATGGCGCGCCGCAGCACGTCGGCCTCGCCGAGCGAGAAGCCGGCCACCGCGGCGGCGATCTGCATCACCTGCTCCTGGTACACCATGATCCCGTAAGTCTCCTCCAGGATCTCCTTCAGTTGCGGCAGGTCATAGGCCACGCGCCTCTTGCCCGCCTTGCGAGCCACGAAATCGTCGATCATCTGCATGGGCCCGGGGCGATAAAGCGCGTTCAGGGCCGTCAGGTCAGCCAGACGGTTGGGCTTGGCGCGACGCAGGATGTCCGTCATACCGCGGCTTTCAAACTGAAAGATGCCGGCCGTCAGGCCTTTGCCGAGCAGCTCGTAGGTGGGGACATCGTCCAGCGGCAGAGTGTCCAGATCGAGTTTCTCGCCGCGCGTGGCCTCGATCATGCTCACACAGTCTTCGAGGACGGTCAGGGTGGTGAGGCCCAGAAAGTCCATCTTCAGCAGGCCGATCTTCTCCAGGTCGTCCATGGCGTACTGCGTGGTGATTTCGTCCTTGTTGCTCTTGTACAGCGGGACGATTTCCTGGAGCGGCTGGGGCGAGATCACCACCCCGGCGGCGTGGGTGGAGGCGTGGCGCGCCAGGCCCTCCAAGCTTGCGGCCACGCGCAGCAGGTCACCCACCTTGGGGTCGCGGTCGAGCCACTGACGGAGCTCAGGCGTCTGGGCTAGGGCCTCTTCCAGAGTAATATTGAGTGTGTTGGGGATGAGCTTCGCGATGCGGTCCGCGTCGGCGAAGGGCATATCGAGAGCGCGAGCGGCGTCGCGCACCACCGCCTTAGCGCCCATCGTGCCGAAGGTGATAATCTGGCTCACGTTCTCGCGGCCATATTTGCCGGTGACATAGTCGATCACCTCTCCGCGACGCCGCATGCAGAAGTCGATGTCGATATCGGGAAAGGTGATGCGCTCCGGATTCAGGAAGCGTTCGAAGAGCAGATCGTACTGCAGCGGATCAACGTCCGTAATGTGCAGAGCGTAGGACGCCAGGCTCCCTGCGGCCGAGCCGCGTCCCGGGCCCACGGGGATGCATCTTTCGCGCGCGAACCGGATGAAGTCCCACACGATCAGGAAATAGCCCGCGAACTTCATCTGCTTGATCAGTTCGATCTCGCGGTCCAGGCGCTCCTCGTATGCCTCCAGCGGATGACGCAGCCGGCCCTCGGCCTGCCAGCGCTCCAGCGTCCGGCGCCGCACGACGAAGCCTTCGCGAGTGACGCGTTCGAAAAAGCTATCGAGCGTTTCGCCGAGGGGAACCTCAAAGTGCGGGAAGACGTGCTTGTTCTTCTCCAGGTGCAGATTGCACCGCTCAGCGATCTCGAGCGTGTGGGTTATGGCCTCCGGTATCTCCACGAATAGAGCTGCCATTTCTTCCGGTGACTTGAAATAGAACTGGTCGGTATCAAACCTCATCCGCTCGCTGTCGCCGATGGTCTTGCCGGTCTGGATGCACATCAGCACTTCCTGGGCGCGAGCGTCATCGTGCGTCAGGTAGTGACAGTCATTGGTGGCCACCAGGGGAATCCCCGTCTCGCGCGACAGGCGCACCAGTTCGGGATTCACCCGCTTCTCCTGTGCCAGGCCCTGATCCTGAATCTCGATGTAAAAGTTGCCCTTGCCGAAGATGTCGCGCAGGTCATAAGCGGACTGGCGGGCCTTCTCATAATTTCCGTCACCCACCGCCGCCGTCACCTCTCCCTGCAAACACGCCGAGAGTGCGATCAGGCCCTCCGCATGATGCGAGAGCAAGTCCTTATCGATCCGCGGCCGGTAGTAGTAGCCTTCTAAATACGCCGAGGAGGCCAGTTTGACCAGGTTGCGATAGCCGCGCTCGTTCTGGGCCAGAAGCACCAGGTGGTTGGGCTTGCCGGCGTCCCCGGTGCGGTCGAAGCGATTGGTGGCAGCCACGTAGGCTTCGCAGCCGATGATCGGTTTGATCCCGCGCTTGGTGGCGGCCTCGTGGAACTTCACCGCGCCGAAGAGATTCCCATGATCGGTGATGGCCACAGCGGGCATCTTCAGCGCCGCGGCGCGATCCATCAGCTTGGGAATGTCACAGGCGCCGTCGAGCAGGCTGTAGTCGGTATGAAGGTGAAGATGAACAAAGTTTGGAGAAGCCATCGAGAGTCATCTTAGCAGAATGGTGCGACGGTGGGTTTGCGAGGTAAGGATCAGCTCCGGCGGTTCGTTGAGAAATGCCCTCCAGCTGCGTTGACTCCGGGGTTCACAGCCGAAAGTCGGCTGCCCATAATCTCCAGTGCATAAAGGACTTGTATCCAGTCGATCTGAACCGTATCATCCTGGCGGTGAAGCGGGACGATCGAAGGATCCCGGGTTCATTCCGACGGTTCCAGATTTAGCCATTACAATACGAAATAAGAGGACTTGACATTATCCTGCAGTCAGCGGAAAATCGGACCGCAAAGATCGTGACTTGAAAGGGGGGCCCCCTCCATGAAGCGCCAGATGCTCCTCGTGATGGTAGTGACCGTAGCTTTAGCTATAGTCACCAGTTTGCCTTTTGTGTCGCAAGCCACAAATACGCAACCCCCTCCGCCACCTCCGCCGCCGGTGGGAGTTCTGGGTGGGCCGCTGGCGGGCTTGACTACGAGTCAAATCAACTTTTTCACCCTCGGTTATGGAGATTTCAACATCAAATGGGATCCCATTCGGGGACTGGGCCCCGTGTTCACCGACGCCGCCTGCTTCACCTGTCATGGCGGGGGAAACAACGTGATTACGCAATGCCAGTTCAATCCTCCGGGTGTGGCGTGCGTTGACGGCGGCAGCTCGAACGTCCTGGGTACGCGCTACGGCAAGTGGAACAGTGACGGCACCTTCAACTACCTGGACGGGACCGGAACGTTTCCAGAGAATGAAGGGGGCCCAACACTCCATAACCAGAGCGTCAGCCAATTCAACACCATCCCTGCTTGCGATGTGATGACGGTTGCCGCCTCGCCAACCGGCGCCACGGAGTCAGGTAACACCGTGACTATCACTACCACCGAACCCCACCGGTTCCAGGTGGGACAAACCGCCCAGCTCTTCAAGGTGGGGGGCCTGCTGACTGGCAGTTACAACGGCATTTTCACGATCCTCACCGTGCCTACCGCCGTGACCTTTACCTATACGGACACTGTTTCCGGCCTGGCTGCTTCAGGCGCGGGTTCGGCCAACAACATGCCCAATGAAAGCGTCCCTGCGGATGCCACCGTGGTGAACAAGCTACGTTCGACCCAACTGTACGGTCTTGGTTTGGTCGACTCTATCCCCGAATCCACCATTACGGCAAACGCGACCGCGGAATGCTCGAACCAAAGCGTCACCGGCATTTGCGGCAAGACCAACATGGTGCCTGACCAGAATGGAAACAGTCACGTGGGCCGGTTCGGACAGAAGGCGAACATCCCCAACCTTCTGATGTTCACAGCGTTCGCTTTCAACAACGAGCTTGGCATCACCAATGCCTTTTTCCCCGTACAGCATTTGCCGCAAGGCCGGGCCTTTCCTGCCGCCTGTCAACCCGACACCAACAATCCTGAGGATGTCAGCGGCAAGGACTTGCTTCAGGCATACCAATTCAACGAACTGCTTGCACCTGTGGCTCCCCTTCCCCCCACCTCACAGACGCTGGCGGGCCAGCAGGTGTTCGAGACCACCGGATGCAATATCTGCCACGTTGAAAGCATGACGACGGGACCGAATATTAAATTGGCGTTGGACCTCAACGGGGACTTGAGTGGAGTCATCGCCCCGCTGAGCAATGCGACCGTCAACGTGTATTCTGACCTACTGATACACGAAATGGGCTCAGGACTCTCGGGCGGTATCCCGTTCCAGCCGGAGCAGCAGGGGCAGGCAGATCTGACTTCATGGCGGACCGCACCGCTGTGGGGACTGCAAACACGATGTGGAACAGTCGCGTCGAATGGAGACTGCTCTCTACTGCTCGGACTTCTCCACGATAACCGAACGACCAACCTGAATACGGCTATTTTGGATCACGGCGGGGAGGCTGCGAACGTGATCACCGCATACCAGGCGCTGTCGCCCACTGATCAGGCGAACTTGTTCGCCTTCCTGAGCTCTCTGTAACCGGAAGGCTGAGCATCTCAGGTACAAGGTCAGCCGCGCTGGTTCCACTCCGATAGCTCTCGAACCTGGCTGTCCAAGTCTCGAAGCATCCGTGCAGCTTCTCTCTGCTGCTCGAGCGTCGCTTGACCCCGTTCCAAGGCGGCGACAATTTCTTCTTGTTCGTCGGTCATAGAACATATTCTAGCTCAGGAAAGTGATCCGCGCCGGTGCGAACGCGATTCGAGAAGCCCGCGCCCATGTGACGGTCGGTAAGCGGTGCAGGAGGGCGCGGCCGCATTCCGCTACTTGCCGCACTTCACCACGCCCACCACTTCGGGATCGGCGGACCTGATCCTAAGAACTGCATTTCAGCCTGCCTGAGGAGAGACAGTGAATGAATTCCCCCGATTTGACCTGACCGGTCAGGTAGCCCTGGTGACGGGTGCGGCCCGCGGACTGGGTCGAGCGATCTCGCTGGCGCTGGCTCACGCCGGCGCTGATGTCGCCATCGGTCTGCGCGATGTAAACACCGGCAGCAATCTGGCGGGTGAAATTCAGGCTCTCGACCGGAGGTCGTTGCCGCTGCAGATGGACATGACCCGCCTCCACGAGATCTTTTCCGCCGTGGCCCTTGCCGAGGCCCATTTCGGCCGAGTCGACATTCTGGTGAATAACGCCGGCCTCGCTCCCGGCAATCCGGCCGAGAATGTGCGTGAAGAAGACTTCGATCTGACGGTGCAGGTGAACCTGAAGGGAACGTTCTTTGCCAGCCAGGCGGCCGGACGGGTGATGATTCGCCAGAATCGGGGCCGGATCATTAATCTGAGCTCACAAGCGGGCTTCGTGGCCTTGCCCGGCGAATCGGTGTATTGCATGAGCAAGGCCGCAATCTCTCACCTCACCAAATGCCTGGCTGTCGAGTGGGGCAAGTACAATATCACGGTAAACGCGGTGGCCCCGACGTTCATCTTCACCCCCGGTACCGAAGAGTGTCTGGCGGATTCGGCCTTCCGGGCCGACGTGGTGGAACGGATCGCGGCCCTGCACCGCATCGGAGACCCGATGGATGTGGCCGGCGCGGTCGTGTTCCTGGCTTCGCCGGCGGCATCACTGATTACAGGCGACACGATTTTGATTGACGGCGGGTGGACGGCACGCTGATTGACGGTGGTCGATTAACGATCGCCGATTGGCTATGCTCGGGTGCAACTGACCTACGAAGCTTGCTGCTTAGGACCGATTTCCCTTGACTTTAACTCTTTGACATTTAACCATATAGATATCGTGAAGACATCGCCAGTCTCGCCGGAGGACAGCATTTCACGGTGCGTGAAAGCGCCAACGTGGGGAAGACGACTCGTGCCGTCGGCGGCGCGGGGAACCTACGTCGCTGTGGGCGGCTGGGGAGGAAATGACGTTAAAAGCCGGAATGTTATAGATAATAAAGCAACTTACTTGGATATCCTCCCGGTCAATGAGCCGGGGCAGAAGGGTTTGGCTCAGGCACGCAGGGTACGGGAAGAGGCCACCTCCTGCTGGCCGCGCAAGAGCTTCGGAACACCCACGATCTTACTGAAAACAAAGGACTAATGAGGCCAATAGGCTGGGATATCCGGCGATCTTACACATAACAATCGACTTACTTCAAAAGGTTGGTCCACTTTATCCGCGTCACACGCTAATCCACGTGGGCGGTGGTTCCCAGAAGTGAGTCTCCACCGGCCCGGTCGACCGTCCCGGAGGCAGCTCTCCGCATCTGTTATAGTGTAAAGATGGAGGGTCGGTGAAGAGAGCTCCCAGGATTCGTTCCACCACAATCTTAAGCGTACGGCAGGATGGCAAGCTGGCTATGGCCGGAGACGGTCAGGTGACGATGGGTGAAGGCGTGGTAAAGTCCAAGGCCAAGAAGATCCGGCGCCTTTACAACGACAAGGTGTTGGCCGGTTTCGCCGGCAGCACCGCCGACGCCCTCTCGCTTTTTTCACGGTTTGAGCAGAAGCTGGAGGAGTACCATGGGAATCTGAGCCGGGCGGTGGTGGAACTGGCCAAAGACTGGCGGACCGACCGGGCCCTGCGGCACCTGGAGGCCTTGCTGTTGGTGGCCGACAGCAAGAATACGTACCTGGTGAGCGGGACCGGCGACGTAATCGAGCCGGACGACGGCATCGTGGCCATCGGCTCCGGCGGTCCTTACGCCATCGCCGCCGCCCGCGCTCTGGCCAAGCACACTGCCCTGGGACCGCGCCAGATTGTCGAGGAAGCCATGCACATCGCAGGTGACATCTGCATCTTTACCAATGATCAGGTTACGATCGAGGAGCTGTAAGGACAGAAGCCAGAAGCAAGGAGTTTAGGAGGTTAGGGCAGAAGCCAGAAGTCCGAAGTCGAGGATCAGAATCATGCATTCTGGCTTCTCACTTCTGGGTCCTGCTTTCGGAAATGGTCTTCTACTTACCCGAAACGCTTGAAGCTGCGTCCTCGCTGGACGAGATGACGCCCCGCCAGATCGTGGTGGAGTTGGACAAGCACGTGGTGGGCCAAGGCGACGCCAAGCGAGCCGTGGCCATCGCCTTGCGCAACCGTCTCCGCCGCCAGAAGCTCTCCGAAGAGCTGGCGGAAGAGATCCTGCCCAAGAATATCATCATGATCGGTCCCACCGGCGTGGGCAAGACGGAGATCGCCCGGCGAATCGCCCGCCTGACGAATTCCCCCTTTCTCAAGGTTGAGGCTTCCCGCTTTACCGAGGTGGGCTATGTGGGCCGGGACGTGGAGTCCATGGTGCGCGACCTGGTGGAGATCTCCATCGACATGGTGCGTGAGGAGAAGGTCAACGAGGTGGCCGAGAAGGCGGAGCAGAATGCCGAGGAGCGACTTTTGGATCTGCTGCTGCCTCCTCCGGGTCCCGCCAGAGTCAAGCCCCCGGGGAGCGACGATCTGGCCACGGCGGGGAACTCGGGCAACTCGGCCGCAGCGCCTGAGAATCTCGACCGCACGCGGGAAAAGCTGCGCGCTCAGCTCCGCGAGGGCAAACTGGACGAACGCCAGGTGGAAGTGGACGTCCGCGAGCGGAGCTTCCCCGCTTTCGAAGTGGTCTCCTCGCAGGGCATCGAGGAGATGGATATCAACATCAAGGACATTTTGCCCGGCCTCTTCGGCCAGCGCTCCAAAAAGCGCCGCATGCCGGTGGGTGAGGCCATGGACTACCTGATTCAAGAGGAGGAGAACCGCCTGATCGACATGGATCAGGTGACGCGCGCGGCCGTGGAAAGGGTGGAACAGAACGGCATCATCTTCCTGGATGAAATTGACAAGATCGCTGGACGGGAGCGCGGGCATGGACCGGACGTGAGCCGCGAAGGTGTGCAGCGTGACATCCTGCCCATCGTGGAAGGCACCACCGTCAACACCCGTTACGGCATGGTCCGCACCGATCACATCCTGTTCATTGCTGCCGGCGCCTTTCACGTTTCCAAACCCTCGGACTTGATTCCGGAGCTGCAGGGCCGCTTCCCCATTCGCGTTGAGCTGCAATCGCTGAACGTGGAAGACTTTGTCCGCATTCTCACGGAACCCAAGAGCGCGCTGGTGAAGCAGTATACGGCGCTGCTCGAGACCGAAGGCATCAAACTCAGTTTCACCGACGATGCGCTCGGAGAACTGGCCAAATTTGCCGCCACCGTCAATGAGCAGACCGAAAATATCGGCGCCCGGCGGCTGCACACCATCATGGAGAAGCTGCTGGACGAGGTTTCGTTCGAGGGGCCAGACCTGAAAAAGAAGACCGTGAAGGTCGACGCCGCCTACGTTCAGGAGCGGCTGGCGGACATCGTGAAGAATCAGGACCTGAGCCGTTACATTCTCTGATCCACACATTATGCAGATTTAACCGATTACAGATCAACAGATTAAGCGGATTTAACCGATTAAGCTGACTATGCGATCTTCGGCGGCCTCCCACGGCAGTTCAGGGTCGCGGGGGATTCGGCCGTTTCTCCACATCGGTGTAATCTGCGCCATCGGTGCACTGATTCTCTCCTGCGCGGCTCAATCCCCGCCCCACCCGCCGCGCGTGGAGCGTCCCGCGCCGGTTAAGGACCTCACCGCTGCCCAGGTTGGCCCCACCGTCGAACTGCGCTTCACCCCGCCGACCTTGGCGACCGATGGCGAGGATTTGACGAAGCCGCTCGAGATCGAGATCTTTCGAACCATCACGCCAAAGGGTGTGAAGCTCAGCCCGGGAATTGCAGGAAAGGCGAACCGGCCCTGGCTTATTCTACAAGGCAAGGAGCTGAAACAGCGCTCCGCGGGCGGGAAGGTGGAGTACGTTGACCAGCTTTCGCCCGCCGACTTCGCCCATTTCGTGGGCTCCAGGTTTGCCTACGGGGTGCGCGGACTTACGCGCGGCTTTCGGGGCCGGCCGATTGAGGCCGAAGTCTCGAATATCGCCAGCCTGATGATCCTTGACGTGCCGACGCCCGTGACGGAACTTGCCATCACGCCGACCGAAAAGGCGCTCGATCTCTCCTGGTCCGCGCCCGCCCGTACCCTTACGGGCCAAGCCGCGGCTTCCACGCTCAGCTACCATGTGTATCGGAGTGAGGCCGGAGCCGCCGGCGCCAGCAAGCCAGGTCCCTACAGGCTGATCGCGGACGCGCACGAGACGTCTTATGCCGATTCCAGCTTCGAGTTCGGACGCTTTTACTCCTATGAAGTGCGCGCTGTGGTAACGGAAGATGGCCAATCCGCCGAGAGTGCCAACTCCGAGGCGCGCGACATCGTGCCCCGGGACACGTTTCCCCCATCCCCCCCCGCAGGCCTCACCGGGCTCTTTACGTCGCAGGCCATCGAGCTCATCTGGAATCCGAATCTCGAGCCCGACTTGGCCGGATACGACATTTACCGGCGCGAGGGCAATGGGCAGGAAGAAAAGCTGAATCCGGAGCTGCTCCGGACGCCGCTATATCGCGACACAGCCGTGACGGCCGGACGCCGTTACTTCTATCGCGTGTCCGCCGTCGATCGGACCGGCAACGAGAGCAGCCCTTCCCCCGAGATTGAGGTCGAAGTTCCATAGGCGGCGAAGGGGTCATCTCTCAGCCGCTAGCTCGTGCGCCCGCGGCCGGCGCAGGCCAAAGTCGCTCCTGGAAAGCAAAGGCTCTGGCGGACTCCCATGCGCAGCGGCAAGGTGATCACGCTCAAGTCGATCGGTGGGGGTCCGGCGAGGCGAGCGCAAGAGGAAAGAACAGGCGAGGTGGAAACCACTCAGCAGCAGTCGAGAATGAGGCAGGTGATGTCGTCGTGCTGAGGAGCGTGACCGACGAACGTATCGATCGAAGCCATGAGCCGCTTCAGCGCGTCCGCGGCTGAGCTGCTCCGCCCGAGCTGCAACTCTGTCAGCAAGCGACCCTCCTCGAATTCAGCCGCCGCCTGGTTCTCCGCCTCCACCACGCCGTCGGTAAAGATGACTAATCGATCCCTCGGCGCCAGTGTCACCTCTCCGCACTCATATCGCGCGTTCCGCATGATTCCCAGTGGGGGACCACCCTGGCCGAGGCGCTCGAGACCGCCCGGACTGGCCGGCGCCCGCAGGAGCATAGGCTCGTTGTGTCCAGCGTTGACGTACGTGAGCCTGCGGGTGGCAAGGTCGAGTTCGGCGAGAAAGGCGGTGGTAAAGCGGCGGCCGGACTGGCTGTGCTCGCACGCATAGGCGTTCAGCCCCCGGACAAGTTCCGTGATCGGGCCCGGATACAAGGACAGCGTGCGGAGGCTGGCCTGAAACGTGGCCATGAGCAGCGCCGCTGGTACGCTCTTGCCCGCCACATCCGCCACCACCAGCAGCAAACGGCCCGAGTCCGCGCCGCCGAGGTTCTGCGTCGCCGGCGGAGCTCCAGGGTCGGCGGATCCGGAACGAAGGAAAGCGTCATAGTAGTCGCCGGCCACGGTGTTGGCCGCTCGCGAGGCGAAGGCGATCTCCACCCCGGGAATCACCGGTGGAGTCTCAGGAACCAGCCAGCGCTGGATTTCCTTGGCGATCTCAAGATCGCGCTTCATAGTGACCCGATCGGCGAGTTCGAGCGCCAGCAGCAGAAGCAGAGTGAGCGCTCCCAAGATGGCCTCGCCGCCGCCCAGGCTGATCACGGTCGTGTCCGACACCCGGACTTCGGTCCCCAGGATGCCTAGGATCACAAGCGCCAGGGCTACGATCAGCAGCACGCGTCGCGCCGGCGACAGCTTCATTACCATGGCCCAGAACAGGGCCTTGGCGGTGCGCCAGTAGCGTTTCCGACGGGACTCGCCCTCGACCGGCTCCCAGTCGATCTCCTTCGAATACCACCCGTAGCCGGCGCGCGCGTCGGCCTTGAACTGTCCCCAAAGCTCCTGAATCTCGAGGCCGTCGGTGACGCGGCCCCAGAAAGTCCGCACTTGCTCTCCCAGGCTCACCGATCCCGGCCCGCGGCTGCGCGGAGTGCTTTCGAATGATGCCATGGCAGTGATTATAGATCAGCTCGTGGATACGCTGGCCCGACCGCACCGGCAGGGAGCGGGGGTCCTTAGCCGCTCCTAGGTTCGGGTGTAGTGGAATCAGCGCGTTTAGGCGACGACCCGGCAATAGACTTCCCGAACCTCCTGCTGAACTTCGTGCAGGCGAGATAACGGGCCGTCATCCCTTGATATATACCCCCACAGACGCAGCAGATACTCTGCTCCCTCGGCCTGGCCGGGGCGCTCGAAGAGCTTACGCGCGGACTTTCCGGTGACAAGGCGAGCGGCATGGTCAACCGCGCGCATGAAAGTGCCTCCGCTTTCGAGAGTCTCAGCGTCCCGGTCCGACAGGATTCCGGCCGAAGCCAGCGCCGCAATCTGTTGTCGCATGTTAGAGCCAGCCGGAACGCCCAGGTGGTGGCGCAAGCGCAGGTACGAAACCGCGAAGTCCACATCGTAGTAGCCACCGGGCGCGGTCTTGGTTGGCGAAAGCCGGCCCTTCGGCTCCTTTTCGAGCCTGCGTCGCATTTCCTGAAGCGCGCGCGCCAGATCAGGATCGCCTGCGAAGTGCTCGAACAGCCTGTCTGTCAGCCGCGCGATAACGCGCCAGCCGACCTCAGCGTTACCCGCGATAGGGCAGGCCTTAAGATAGGTGAGCGCCTCCCACGGGTGCGCAGAAGCGGCCGCGTAGTCGACCAGAGCGTCCTCGGTGACCACGAGCTCGCCCTCGGATCCGCGCGGCCGCAGCCGAGTGTCGACGGCAAACACCGAGCCATCTCGGGTGTAGCTCGAGAGTGCTTCGATCACTTTCTCGGCGAGGCGCATTCCGCCCAGCCTTTCCTCCGGTGTCGTATGGGAAGCTGCCACAAACACCAGGTCAGCGTCAGAACCGAGGTCAAATTCGTTGAGGCCCAGCCTGCCGAAGCCCAAAACGGCGAAAGGCACATCGCACCGGCGCGCATCCTGAAGCATGGTTAAGGCGATCGAGAACGCAGTCGCCACCGAACTGGCTGCCAGGTCAGACCACCGGCCGAGCGAGTCGAACACGTTCTGAGCCTGCGCGCAGTCGCGGGCTCCAAGCTCCAGCACCCGGGCACGAAAACCCGTTCGCAGTAGGGCCATCTTCTCCCGGCTTCCCAGATGCTCTTCGACCGCCCAGGGAAAGGCCGGCGCGGGTCTGGGGCCGGCTCCTGCCCGGCTAGCCGCTCCGACCTGCTCGCCGCTGCCGGCACCGGCAGCCGAGCCCATGCCCGGCGCAGGCTCCAGGCACATGTCCAATTGCGCGGCTGAGAGAGGCTGCGCCACGTCGTTGGCCAAGACGGCCAGATCCTGGGGATGACGGATCAGCAGGTCAGACAGGTATTCGCTCACGCGCAGGATCTTCACCGCCCGTTCCACGGCCACGGGACTCTCGCGAATCAGCGCCAGAGAGTCTGCCGACCCCAGCAAGGCCGTCACGAATCCTGCCACCCGCGCGCGCGCGCGTGGCGCCAGAGCCGCTTCGCGCACGCGGCGGGCAAGCTCCGGGGAGTGTGACTCCAGGTGACGCAACGTCGCAGCGTAGGAATGACGGCCCGAATCACCGCCCGTGGCCGCCGGCTTGAGTTCGAACGCGGCCGCCGGGCGATCCCCAAACCCAGGATGGATCCAGCGAACGTAGACCTCGCGCACGCTCTCCAGGATCTCGTTCACGCGGGAGACCAGGCTAGGTCCGGGCTCTTGCTCCCCTGCCGCTTCGATGCCCATGCGGCGCGCCAGCCGATCCAAGGCCTCCGGCTCTGAAGGCAGACGGTGACTCTGCTGCCCGCGATCGAGCTGGATGCGGTGCTCCACTTTGCGTAGAAACTCGTAGGCCGTCGTCAAGGCAGCGTAGTCGCGGTCCGAGAGCAGTTGCTTGTCATTCAGCTTGCGCAGGGCATGGAGCGTTCCACCCGATCGCACCCAGGGATCGCGGGCGCCGTAGAGCCGCTGCAGGCACTGAGTGAGAAATTCGACGTCCCGGATGCCGCCGGCCTCCCGCTTCACGTCCAGGGTCTCGCGGCCGCTCTCGCGCAGGTGTTGCGAGCTGCGCTCGCGGCTGGTGAGGACGCTCTCAACCGCCTCAGAATGGGCGGGTGAACGGTAGATGTGCGATTCTACCCCGCGCAGGAAGGCCCGAGTCAGACGGGCGTCGCCTGCCGAATGACGCGCCTTGATCAGCATTTGCAGCTCCCAGTCACGCGCCCGCCGCGCGTAGTAATCGAGCGTCGCGCCGAGTGAGAGGACAAGGTCGCCGGCGTTCCCCTCTGGCCGTAAACGCAGATCAACCCGGAACACCGGGCCCGAGGATGTCGCCTGGGTCAAGCGCTGGGTGACGGACTGCGCCAGACGAACGAAGTATTCCTTGTTCATCACCACTGAGCTTGCCGGCGCGGACTCCGGCTCGCCGCTGCCGGCGGTTTCACCGTCACGCGCATAGAGAAACAGAAGATCGATATCGGAGCTATAGTTCAGCTCGTTCCCGCCCAGTTTGCCCAACGACACGATGCTGAAACCGCTCCGCGCCACGCGTCCTTGCGCGTCACGGTACTGTGGCTGGCCGTAACGCTTGCCCAGTTCCTGGTCGGCTTTGAGCAGCGCCTGAGCCAGGAGCACATCCGCCAGCTCGGAGAGCTCCAGCGTGACGTCGGCCAGGGTGGCAAGGCCCAGCACGTCCTTCAAGCCGATGCGCACGTAATTCCGGCGCTTGAAGAGCCCCAGATTGGCGGGAAGATCGGAAGCCGAGTGGGTGGTGGCGAACCGGGCGTAGTCCTCCATCAGGCCTTCGCGCGGGCGGAGCTCCGTGAAGCGGCGGTCGCGCGCGAATTGCAGGACCAGGCTGGGCTCGGTTAGAAAGCCTTCAGCCAGCAGGCTGCCGTAAGCAAAGGCGGCGGTCAGGTAGGTGAGCCCGCTCGGACGGCGCCCGAGCTCGCGCAGCAGGTCGGGCGAGGCTGCCTGAGTGTAGCGCTCGAGCAGATTGAGCGCGCCATCCGGGTCCGGAGACTGCCCGAGCAGCGGTCCGAGCGGCTTCCGTAGCGCCGTGGGCAGCCGCTTCTCCAGCCGGAGCCAGTTCTCTTCAGCTTTGCGGGGATCTCGAAACGGCGCCTGGGGAAAATCCGGTCGCATCCGGGCCTTGCAGCCGCTCCTCATTTGACCACCGGGTGATCTGAAGCGGAGCCGGCTGGCTCTGCCCTTCAATCACCCGATGACCCGATCAATCAGCGGCCCGATGACCTAAATGTCGTAATACAGCGCGAACTCGTAAGGGTGCGGACGCGTGTTGACGGCCTGCACCTCGTTCTTCATCTTGTAGTCGATCCAGGTCTCGACCAGCTCCTCGCTGAAGACGTCGCCCTTCAGCAGGAACTCGTGGTCCTTCTCGAGCGCCCGCAGCGATTCCTCGAGCGACCCTGGCATCGACGGCACCTTCTTCATCTCCTCCGCCCCGAGGTCGTAAATGTCCCGGTCGAGCGGCTCGCCGGGATCAAGCTTGTTCTCGATGCCGTCGAGCCCGGCCATCAGCATGGCGCCAAACGCCAGGTACGGATTGCAGGAAGGATCGGGCGGCCGGTACTCGGCCCGCTTCGCCTTCGGACTCGCCGAGTACATGGGGATGCGCACGGCGGCGCTGCGGTTCCGCCGCGAGTACGCCAGGTTCACCGGGGCTTCGAAGCCCGGCACCAGGCGCTTGTAGGAGTTGGTGGTGGGCGCGATCAGCGCGGCCAGGGCGGGGGAATGCTTCAGCAAGCCGCCGATGTACCACAGCGCCGTGGAGCTCAGGCCGGCGTACTGATCGCCCGCAAACAGAGGCTTGCCGTCCTTCCAGAGACTCTGGTGAGTGTGCATGCCGGAGCCGTTGTCCAGGTAGATGGGCTTGGGCATGAACGTTACCGTCTTGCCGAACTGCCGGGCCACGTTGCGGATGATGTATTTGTAGATCATCATCCAGTCCGCGGCCGTCACCAGCGGATTGAACTTCTGGTCGATCTCGCACTGACCGCCGGTGGCCACTTCGTGGTGATGGCACTCGATGATGAGCCCGGAACGTTCCATGGTCAGCACCATTTCGGAGCGCAGGTCCTGGTAGTGATCGGTGGGCGGCACCGGGAAGTAGCCTTCCTTGTAGCGCGGCCGGTAGCCCAGATTGTCCTTCTCGCGGCCCGAGTTCCAGCGGCCTTCTTCAGCATCGATGAAGTAAAAGCCGTGCTGCTGCGCTTGATCGAAGCGAATGTTATCGAAGATGAAGAACTCGGCTTCAGCCCCGAAATAGGCGGTGTCGGCCGCGCCCGTATACAGCAGGTACTGCACCGCCTTCTTGGCGATGTTACGCGGGTCTTTCAGATAGTGCTGCTTGGTGAGCGGGTCGATGATGTCGCCGATCAGGACCAACGTCGGCACGTCCGTGAAAGGGTCCAGCATGCACCAGCTCGCGTCAGGGACCAGCAGCATGTCGCTTTCGTGGATGGCCGCCCAGCCCCGAATGCTGGAGCCATCCATGCCGAAGCCATCTTCGAAAGAGTCGATCGAGAGCTGGTGGATGGGAAAAGTTACGTGGTGCCAGAGTCCGGGCAGGTCGGTAAACCGGACATCAACCATCTTGGCATTGTTCTGGGCTGCAAACTCCAATACCCCTTTCGCGTCCATGAAACCTCCAGGTGTAGTTTTCGGGTGTGATCAACCCGTCCGATGAAGACCTTGTAACCGGGCCTTCTAAAATATCGTGCCGGGGGAGTTTCGTCAAGCGGATGCCGCCATTTACGCCCTTGACGCGAGTGTATCAGAATTACACGCGGTTCCGATCTCCCGCCTTTCCGCTCGCCCCTAACTTTCGCCAAACAAAGCCGCAAAATAAATCGTGGCAGCCGTCGCGGCCGTGCCCACGGTCCAATTTGGGCCCGCCAGAATGAAGGGGTGGGCACTGGTAGCCACGACGAGCGCCTTATCTCGTCGTGGGCCTTGTAGGCAACGGCCAGCCCGACGCCATCCTGTTCGGTAGTGGCCTTAGGGGGATTGCGGTCGCAGGTCGCAGGTCGCGGAAGAAGTCTCCCCGCCCTGTCATCCTGAGCGCAGCGAAGAGCCTGCCCTGAGTGAAGCGAACGGACTCGACCTGACAGGTCTCGTCTTTCCGCGTGGACCTCGTGCTCAGTGATACGAACGTGAATCCCGAGTCCGCCGACCCATCCCTCGACCCGCGCGAGCGCCAGA
>DATDGR010000322.1:0-58400 GCA_036521995.1 Terriglobia bacterium
GCATCCCGCCTCCCAGCATCTTGCGCACCAAGCGGGCCTCATCGATAAAGGCCCGGGAACCCACCAACATCGACCCCACCGGTGCACCCAAGCCTTTCGATAGGCAGAACATCACCGAATCGAATTTCCGTGTCAGATCGGCTACGGAGCGGCCGAGATGCACCGCGGCGTTGAAAATGCGCGCGCCGTCCAAATGGATGGGCAGACCGGCGAAGTGGGTGCGGTCGCAGATTTCGTCCGACACTTCCGGCGGATAGACCGTGCCGCCCGCCAGGTTGGAAGTGTTTTCGAGCGAGACCAGCCCGGTGCGGGCGCGATGATCGCTGCGTCCGCGCACCTCGGGAGCCACAAGCGTCCAGGTGAGGATGCCGCCCCCGGCGCGAATCGCCCGGGGCAGGCATCCCGAGAACGCAGACAGCATGGCCATCTCGTAGTTCAAGATGTGCGACCGCTCCTCGCAGATCACCTCCTGGCCGGATCGGGTATGCACCTTGATAGCGGCCTGGTTTCCCATAGTGCCGGAGGGTACGAAGAGCCCGGCCTCGCGCTCGAAGATCTCAGCCGCGCGCTCCTCGAGGTGATTGACGGTGGGATCCTCATGGTAGACGTCGTCCCCCACGTCCGCTTCTGCCATGGCCTTGCGCATGGCGGGCGTCGGCCGAGTCACGGTGTCACTACGCAGGTCAACGATAGGGTTCATGGGTCCAAGTCTAGCGCACTCGCAAAGGCTCAGGAGAGCTGCCAGAAGTCTGAGGCCAGGCCCAAGGAGCCGAAAAGCGCCTGGGCTTCGGCAACCATGCGCCGCCGCCATTCCAAAGCTAATCGGTCGCGGTACCAAGAATCTGCGAGCCTCCAGGCCCGCTTGACGACTCCTGGTACAGCATGAATCGCACTCGCGCTTTGAAATCGTACTCTGCCATTCCAGCCGGGAGCACCGTCCTTTACGCAGCCACGCGCTTTTCTTTCAAAATTTACCACACTTCCCAGGGCGCGATCGGAGTGTCCCGCGCGAGACCCTCGGGGAGCCGCGGCGAGACGCGCAGACCTACGAAGGCAGCCTGGCCCGCCCTTTGGGCAGGATCGATGTGGGGTCTCCCCCCCCGCACAATATTGAATTGACTCGGGCGCCGGCCAGGCGTAGAACTCTTATACGAGGGAGGAACTTCCATGAAACGCTACATATTGATTGCTGTGGCTTTTCTCGTCCTAGTTGCCGTCACGCCCGGCCATGCGTTCGGCGGAAACCTGCTGAGCAACGGAAGCTTCCAGACAGGAAATCTGGCGGGGTGGACTGTCTTCACAACAAGGAACGGCAACCTGGGCCAGGGCCTGCCGACGGTGACCCTCTTCAACGTGACGGGTACGGGCCTCATCGAGGCCGCGGAATTCCAGGTGGGCGAAGTCAACTATCTGGGAGCATATTTCGCGGGGGGCGGGCTCGATCAGGATTTCAGTACCACCGGAGGCACCTTGGACCTCTCGTATGATTTCGCCGCCGAGGGCAACCCCGATGCCCCTGGAAACGCCGTGGGGGGCTTTTTTTCGCTTCTTTTGGATGGAAGCCCACTGGCGTCCGACGGGGTGGGCGTGATTCATCCCGGCCAGATCGTGCGAGGCTCTCTCAGCGCCGACATTACCCTCTCACCAGGCAGCTACCAGTTTAAGATCCTCATCACGCGGCCATACGCGAACGACGGCCTGACACCCTTTCAGTATGTAACCGGCGCCTCCGCGTCCACGGCGGCGATGGAGTCTGATGCTGCTACTCCGGAGCCTGCCACCTTGCTCCTATGCGCCTCAGGCCTGCTGGCCCTGGTTGGCTTCGCAAAGCGCCGACTCGCTTAGCCGGGGACCGCCTTGATGGACCGCGCGCGTGGCAGCTACGTCGCTTTGATGTAGGGCAGGCTGTGGCCCCGTTCGCTCACCTGGGTCCACCTCGGCCTCGGCCCACTCAGCTCTGGCTTGACGGGTCGAGGCGCGGCCTTTAACTCTGCTTTCAATTCGTAGAGATCGTAAAGCCAGGGGCGGCTCGAACGATTCTCATTGACCGGTAAGTCCAGCGGCCAATTTCGTATCAGATTGATTCCAAGTCACCTCCCAGCTTTGTTTGTCAGACCACCGCTCCATCACCGAGTTTACCTATATCGTACAGTGTGTCACAGATCCCTTGCCACCTTCGACCCCGATCGGCTAGCTTCGCTTGATGATTAGCCGTGAATTGCGTAGGCTAGTTCAGCGGCGATGTAGCGCACTGGAGGCGTACCGCCGCCCTGCTGGCGGCATTCTTGAGTGCGCCCTCAGCGCCTCACGGAGCCGGCGCCGAAGGATCGACGATTCTGATCAGCTTCACCGAATGCGGGGGCTGAGCGCTAATTGCCAGACTCGCCCCTTCGATTGCAACCGGCGTATCCCCGTTGAGCACGTCGTAGCCTTCATACGGGTGTCCTTGCGGAAGGCCGAGGTTGCTCAGGTCAAGGGTGTGCGAACGCGGTCCCTCGGTCCAGTTGAAAACCGCCAGCATGGACTGCCGCGCGTCTTCTCGCAGAAAGTACACGCTGGGCATCTCGTCCGGCGCTGGAAAGCTCATCAAATCCACTGGGGTGGCGGCCCGCCTGAGATTCACCATCCTGAGCAACTCGCGATTTTCGATCAAGGCCAGACGCTCCGGCATTGCAGCGAGCGGGGGCAGGTTGTCGCCGATTTCGTACATTCCTCCGGAGACCGCGGCCAGCACAATCTGAACCTGAGCCTCGCTGAGGGTTAAAGGCTGCCTGGACCGATGCCAGCTTTCCTGAGGAGCAACCTGTGTGGAGACGCTGAAAGCGTCCGGGTCACTGATATAGAAATTTTGGTTCATATAGTAGCGCGCCGCGATGTTCGGATCCGCGTCTCTGCTGGCGCGAAATGAGTGCCCGGTATCCGGCGCGATGCGTCCCTCATCCACCAGGCCGACCGGCGTCAGCATGGGGCTGCCGTCTTTATCAAGCAACACCTGGTCGCCCACTGTGTCGCGGATAATTTGCAGGCCGGTGCGCAAGGCCTCAAGGGCCGTCGTATGCGGACGATAGAAGTAGCCTTCGATCGCGGAAGAATCCATGAAATCCAGCTTGATGTAACGCACGCCCCAGTCCTGGGTTACGGTCTTGTACGTTTGGCGAAGATACTCCTGCGCTCCGGGATTTGTAGTGTCAAGCGCGTAAAGCGGATCGCCGTGGCGTTCCGCGTGGTCGATCAGGATCGGGCGTCCCTGGGCGTCCCGCACCAGCCAGTCTTTGTGGTGCTCAAAAACCCAGGCGCGCTCTGACACCTCAAACGGCGCCGTCCAGATGGCGAGCTTCAGGCCCATACTTGTGATTTTGGGGCCGAGGTTGCCCATCCCGTCCGGGAACTGTTTCGCATTGGGGGTGAGATAGTCACCGCGAGCTATCTCGTATCCTTCATCGATGTGGCAATAATCGTAGCCGAGCGGTTTGAGGTGCTCAGCCATCCACTGCGCATTGTTCAGCACGTCGCTCTGGGTGATGCCGGAGTAAAAGGCCGTCCAACTCCACCATCCCTTCGGAGGGGCGCTTGAGACCCGCGCGTGGTGCAAGCGCCGCACCGCCGCTCCATAGGCTTCCAGTTGCGCATGGTAATCCGGACCGGCGGCAAACATCACTTGTTCCGAACTCAGCTCCCCGCCAGGAGCCAGGGGGAGGCTCAGCTCGATTCGTTGGTCGGGAGCGATCTGGTCCCTGAGAAGCACGTCCTCGGTTGTGCCGGTAGAATCCGCCGTGAAAGAGCCAATCGCCGCTGCGCCCGCCGAGGGTTGCTGCACCTTCAGATGCAGCGACGTCATAAATCGCTGAGCCGTGAACGCGGCGAGCAGCAAGCTCTGTTTGCTTTCGAGGTTGTAGATCAGCCCGACGCCCACGCCGGAATAAGTTCCGTGCGGCGCTTGCTCAAGGCCGCCGATCTTGATGGTGGGATCTTCGGTGAAACCTTCCAGCAAAACTCGATCCGCACTTTCCGTCCCTCCCAGGTTTACCCGCGGGCTGCCCACTGCGTCCACGTCGCGGATGGCTTCGACGGATACGGCCTTGGAAGTGTGGTTCACCACCCTGACTTCGACCGTTCCATAAGGAAGCTCGTGATATAAGCGCAAGATGCAAACAAGGTCGGGCTGGGAAGGAAGCCCTGTGAAAGTGATGGTATCCTGTTGTCCGCCGCCCAACTCGTCCTGAAACGCGCGCTGAGCTTCCTGGTGATGCGGATATTCGCTCGACTGCAGCCACTGATGATTAACCTCCGCGCCCACGCGCGATTCGAGCACCGGCGCTTGCAAGCCGGCGGCGCCAATTTCGTAGGATCCGTCCTGAGGATTAAAGGCCACCGACAACTGGGAGTTCTGCAGCGACGACGACGCCCGCGATGCCGCTGGAAGCGCGAAAGCCGCGATCCCACATGCAAGCAACCCCAACGAGAAATTGCAAATGAACCTGTGTGCTCTTATTTTCATACAACTTTCCTTCACGTTTCAGTTTAGATCATCACCCTACTGGCCGAATAGTCCGCGGACGGCAGCCCCGGCGGCATCCAAGGATCTACGGAGTCCGATTCGTTGTTCGCGCATTCCTGGGTAGAGCAGCGGCAAGCGCTGACCGCCTGCTCATGCCATCTGCCCTCCGTCCACGTACAGCAGGACCCCATTTACGAAGGCCGCATCGAGAGAAGCCAGGAACAGGGCCGGGCCGGCCACATCTTCCGGCTCTCCGATGCGCCCCATCGGAATGCGGTACCGTTCCACGTGGACAGTGTCGTCCACCGGCGGGGTCTCGGTCAGCCGGGTGCGGATCAGACCGGGGCCCACGGCGTTGACCGTGATGCCGGAGCCTCCGAGCTCTCTCGCCAGCGTCCGCACCAGGGCAGCCACCCCCGCCTTCGAGGCGTTGTAGGCCGCCAGATTCTCCTCGCCATCGACACTATTGGTCGAGGCGATGAAGACCATCCGGCCCTGTCGCCGTGCGACCATCTTCGGCGCCACAGCGCGAGCTACCAGAAACGCACCCTTGAGGTTCGTGTCCAGTGTCCAGTCCCAATGCGTCTCATCCATCTCCAGGAACGGAACCATCTTGGCAACACCAGCCACGTGCATCAGGACATCGATGCGCCCAGCCAGCGTCGATACCAGCTCGTTGACTTGTGCCCCTTCGCGGACATCGCACTCGAAGAAATCCGACGACCGGTTCATCGACCTGATCTGCCGGCAAACGGCCAGGCCCGCTTCCGCCTCCTGCGGAGTGTCCGCAATAATCACCGTAGCGCCTTCTTGCCCCAGACGCAGGGCAATAGCGCGCCCGATTCCGTTCGCTCCCCCCACCACCAGCGCTGTCTGGTTCTCAAACCGCTGTTCCATGATCAAGCCTCCAGTTGCGTTCCTTGAGTGTCACGACTCGCGCAAAAGAGCCATGCTAAAGGCGCCGTAGTCCAAAGGGTCACCGTAACCGACTAGACGTGTCTCCACCGGGCCGTGGAAACTCACTTCTCATTCCCAATCCAGCTTACAGCGGAACCGGCCTGCCGCGAAGCTTCTCACCCTAACCGCCAAACAGGTGTGATAGATTATTCGCGCGCATGAGCAGGCGGAGCAATCGTGGAGTCATCTTCTCTCTTCTCGATCGCGTTAGCCAGCGCCCTGATGCATGATTTCCCCAGTTTTCCAGCATCCGGCGATTCCCCCACCTCCATGAATCCATCAAGACGCGCCTGTCAAGTGCTCGTTCTGGTTTTGGTGGTTGTGCTGGGCAGCCAGATTCACGGCGCGAAAGCGCGTGCTGATGAAGCCGGCAGCCTTGCCAGCCTGCACGAAGCGTTCGTGCGCCCGCCTGAAGACGCCAAGATCATGGTGCGATGGTGGTGGTTTGGCCCGTCCGTCACTCATTCCGAGTTGCAGCAAGAGATGCGGTTGATGAGGGCCGGCGGAATCGGCGGCTTCGAAGTTCAAACCACCTACCCCTTGGCGCTGGACGACCCGAGCCACAACTTTGAGAACGTGGCGTTTCTCTCAGAAGCTCATCTCGACGCGCTTCGCTTCGTCTCCTCGGAAGCGCGCAGGCTCGGCTTGAGAATGGACCTGACGCTCGGCAGCGGCTGGCCTTACGGCGGGCCGAGCGTCCCCATCACCGAGGCCGCGGGACGCTTGCGCTTCGAGGCGGTGGCCGTAAACGCGGGCACTCCGTCCATACCTCTGCCGTACATCGGTACCGGCGAGAAATTGCTGGCCGTCTTTTTGGCCAAGGGTGATCCGGCCCGATTCGCGGTGGACAGCGCCCAGCAGCTTTCCGATGTTGACAATGGTCGGGTACGATTGCCGGACGGGCTCCAAGACCCTCACGTGGCGCTCTTCTTCATTGCCAGCCGGACGGGGCAAACTGTTAAGCGGGCCGCGGTAGGCGCTGAGGGCTTTGTGCTTGACCACTACGACCGCGTTGCCCTCGACAACTACCTCACGACGGTGGGCGCCCGGTTCATGCAGGCTTTTCCCTCGAATCCGCCGCGCGCCGTATTCTGCGACAGCTTGGAAGTGTATACCTCTGACTGGACGGGCGATTTTCTGGAGGAATTCCAAAAGCGCCGGGGCTACGATCTGAAACCTTACTTACCCGCGCTCGTGGGAGAAATCGGCCCGAAGACGAGAGCCATCCGGCATGACTGGGGCCAGACGCTTACCGAACTGTTTGCCGACCGGTTCGTGGCGCCCCTTGAACAGTGGGCGCGGAATCACCACACGCTGCTGCGTGCTCAGCTTTACGGAACTCCGCCGGCGGTACTTTCGAATTACAAGCTCATCGACTTGCCGGAGGGTGAAGGCGCTCACTGGAAGGTCTTCGCGCCCACGCGGTGGGCATCGTCAGCCAGTCATCTCTACGGGCGGCCTGTGACTTCTTCTGAGACCTGGACCTGGCTGCACTCGCCCGCCTTTCGGGCCACGCCGCTGGATCTCAAGGCGGAGGCCGACGTCCATTTTCTGGAAGGCATCAATCAACTGGTGGGCCACGGGTGGCCGTACTCCCCTGAAGCAGCCGGTGAGCCCGGATGGCGGTTTTACGCCGCCGCCGCCCTCAATTCGCACAACCCCTGGTGGCTCATCATGCCGGATCTTGCACTGTACCTGCAGCGGGTGAGCTTTTTGTTGCGACAGGGAAGGCCGGTGAACGACGTTGCTCTTTACGTGCCCACGGACGACGCCTGGGCGCGTTTCTCGCCCGGTGAAGCTTCCGTGAGCGAGACGGTGGAGCGCCTGCTTGAACCGAATCTGATCGGACATATTCTCGAAGCGGGCTACGGATTCGATCTTATCGACGACGACGCCATCAACCGGCTCGCGGAAGTTAAAGACCGCGCCTTGGTCGTGAACGGCAATCGCTATCCGATCATCATTCTACCCGGGGTGGAGCGTATTCCCCTGGAAACGCTCGATAAGCTTGCCAGCTTCGCGCGCCTGGGCGGCACGCTCGTGGCCACTGGCCGCGCGCCGTCGCTTGCGCCCGGACTGACGACCGCGGAGACAGAGACGCGCCAAATTGGTGAGCTTTCGCAACGCTTGTTCGACGGAACCTCAGCTCCGGGCCATCTGGTAATGGGTGACGGTCACGAACTGGGCACGGTCCTCAACGGCTTCCGCCCGCCCGATGTCAGCTTCTCGCCGCCCGCATCCGACGTCGGTTTTGTTCACCGGACCACCGGATGGGCGGAAATCTACTTCCTGGCAAATACCGGCAACCACGCCAGCACCTCCAAGGCCACTTTTCGCGTGCAGAGTCTCGACCCGGAGTGGTGGGACCCGTTTACGGGGCAGGCTTTCGCGGCCGACGTATTGACTCGCTCCAGCGAAGGCACCACGCTGGCCCTTGATCTCGAGCCCTACGAATCTCGCGTTCTGATTTTTTCCGGGCATACGGCGTCCGGGCTTACGCCGCGTGCCCGCAGCACCGGTGCGTCGCCAGACATGCCGGCGCCTGTCGACCTGAGCATGGGCTGGAAGGTGACCTTTCTTCGGGCAAGTTCCGAAATACCCACCAACTTGACCGACCAAGATCTGTCAAGCCTGGCGGAGAAAGGCTCGAGCTCAGCGCGCATGGACCGTCTGCGGTCCTGGACGGACGACGACGCCACCCGGTTCTTCTCCGGCCTCGTCCTGTACGAGAAGACTTTCAACGTGCCGCCGAATAGGGTCGGCTCCTCGCCCGATCTGTGGCTCGATTTTGGCGAGGGAACAGCCGTTCCCCCACTGCCGTCACAGAACGAAGGGATGCAAGCCTGGTTCGACGCTCCTGTGCGCGAAGCGGCCGTGGTTTACGTGAACGGTCAGCGCGCCGGATCGGTGTGGCACCCACCCTACACCGTGGAAGTGACAGGGCGGCTGCGACCAGGCGAGAATCAGCTTCGCATCGTGGTGGCCAATTCCGCCATCAATGAAATGGCGGGCGCCGCCCTGCCGGACTATCGGCTCCTAAACAGCCGTTACGGCGAGCGCTTCACTCCCCAGGACATGAACCATCTTGCACCGCTGCCCTCGGGTTTGCTGGGAGGTATTCATCTGAAGGCTCGTCCAGTTGAGCGCGACCTAAGTCTTCGTGAATGAGATCTAAACTGATCCGGTCTTGGCGAACAACGGGTGCAGAATCTCCTACCGCGCCGGCGCGCGTTCCTTTAACTGGTTCTTGAGAAGCTGGACCTGCTGAGCAGAGATCGTGACCTCTCCTTGCAGGGCAATGCCCAGCCGGCCGGAACCTTTATCCTCAAATTGAGCTTTATCAATCATAGCGATGTCCTGGACAGCGGGTGGGAGCGTCAGACTGCGATCCGTCCCCTTCTGCATGGCGGCGAGGAGCGCTCTGCTAATCTTCTCGCGCACCATCGCCCCGATCGGGCCTGACTTGAGCAGCTCGCCGAGGGAGCCATCTGCTTGTATGGATTCGACCTCTGGCACCAGCTGCAGGGTCTTTCTGTCTTCAACCGTTGGGGTGAACTTCAACTGAATTATCCCGTTTCCTCCAACCAACTTCTTGGTCACCCGCTTGCCGAACGCCTTGACGCAGGTGTAACGGTCATAGTGTAGCTGAACGACTGCCCGACTGAACGGGCCGACCGGCGTCAGCGTGGCGTGTTCAATTGAGATATGATCTCCGCAAGGGTCATCCTTATCCAGCTGGGATTGCAAGAGACCGGTCATGTTCTGCTGAAGGTCCGAGAGGTCAGCGTCCAGCTCCAGTCTGAGGATGTACTCGTCGTGGCCTTTTGAGCCTACCGAAATGATTCCCGACGCGTCAATCGTGAGGGGCTGATTCTCGATGCTCAAAGGGATTCTCTGGGGTGGAATTCTAAAGGTAAAGTCTTCGCTTCTTGCCGGGGCCGATAACCCTTGAACGAGAAGGGCCAAAGAGAGAACTGCGGAACCCAGGAAATCAAGTAGCATCGATCCTCCCGACACCATATTGTCCGAAACCGAGCCAGGCACCTGAAAAGCCTTCTCTCAGAATCCTGCCTGCATGACACGCCGATTAGGCAATCTCACCGGTACCAGGCCTCCCTGATAGTTTTCCGGTTGTGCGGCCCGGCAGTTCCTTAACCTGATACCCCCCACGACGTGATGCGGAAGGTCGCGCCGCTGTTTTCGAGGGGCGGCGGGGTTTGACCGCGCGAGCGGGGCGTGTCTACAATCGACCGATGGCAGAGTTCTGTGGCTAGAAGGACGGCTCTGCGATCGCCCGTCCGGACGTGAAGTCAGCGGTTGCGGGCAGGCGATTCTCGGAGATGTTCAATGATGGAGGCCAGTGGGAAAGTGCGATTCGTGGCGGTTGCCGTGACGTTACTCGTGCTCGGTTCGTGTCTGCCTGCGACGGGCCAGACGAGCAGCGGAGCCGTAAGCCTCTCCACCACAAGCCTGGTGTTCACCGGGGTGCCGCTCGGTACTCCGAGCGCTCCCCAGACCATCACGCTCACCAACCCCGGCCCTGGCGTCTTAAACATCTCGACCATCGCCGTCTCCAATCTTTTTTTCTCCGAGACTAGCACCTGCGGTACCGCCGTGGCGGCGTTTGGCCAGTGCGCCATCAGCGTCACCTTTGAGCCCGTGGTGGCGAACCAGCAAACCGGAAGCTTGATCCTCACGGACAGCGCTGCTAACAGCCCCCAACTGGTGAGCTTGGCGGGAACGGGTTCGGGCCCCACCGCCGTGCTTTCGGCCACCGCACTGACCTTCTCCACCCTGATGGTGAGCGCCATCAGCCCGCCCCAGGTGGTGTCTTTGACAAACACGGGCAGCCAGCCACTCACCATCGCGAGTTTTGCAGTGTCCGGTCCGTTTGAACAGAGCAATACCTGCACTACTTTCGAAGTGGCACCCGGCGCCTTCTGTACCCTCAGTGTCACCTTCAGCCCGACCTTGCCGGGCCTGTCCACCGGCCAAATCGAGATCACGGACAACGCTTCCCCCTTT
This sequence comes from Terriglobia bacterium, assembly GCA_036521995.1. GTDB lineage: Bacteria > Acidobacteriota > Terriglobia > UBA7540 > UBA7540 > Gp13-AA77. The sequence continues at coordinate 10,481 of DATDGR010000322.1, forward strand.
CCGCAGGTGATCGCGCTCTCCGGGGTGGGCTCGAGCTTTTCCTTGTCCGTCCTCCCGGGCTCGAATTCGGTCAGCGCCGGCCAAAGCGCTACCTACGGCGTCACGGTGAGTGGAGTGTACGGGTTCAGCCAGGTGGTATCCCTCGGCTGTAGCCTGCTTCCGCTCGGAGCAAGCTGCAGCTTTTCTCCGGCTACTGTAACCCCGGGCGCGACCACCCCGGCAACCAGCACTCTGACGGTGACCACCACGGGCGCGTCCGCCGCGCCTTCCGGACGGGCGCCGGCTCCGCCCGGACCTGGAACGCAGCGTCTCTTTTGGCTGCTGCTCGGAGGCTTGCCCAGCCTGCTGCCGTTCCGGCGCCGCGGCCGCGGGCCGATCAGGGCCGGCATCCTCGTGGCAGGACTCCTGATGGCAGGGCTCGTGATGCCCGGCTGTGGTGGGACGAAGACTCAGCCCAGTTTGCTTACGGCGGCCGGTACGTACACGGTGCAGATCGACGGGACAGCTAGGGTAGGGTCCGTCAGCCTGCACAACCAAGCCCCATTCACGCTGGTGGTGCAGTAGGAGGCCTGACCAAAATCCTGGCCTTCTCAACGGCGGGCAAACGCACGCGATCAACGGTCAGCCCACACGGCTTCTCCTCCGGACCCACCGTCATTCCGACGCGAGCCAGGCGGAGGAATCTCGCTCTGCCTTTTGGCCGCGCTACGCTTGCTGGTGGTGATAAACAGTTGGCCGGGGCGGTGGTGGCGGCCGGCATCGGCCCAATCGGGACGCTTTGGATGGCGTATCAGGCCCTTCGATATGAAAGACGACCGTGGCTCTACGTTCTTTGCTCGTTCGTTCCCTAAGTCTTGCTTTGGTACTACTTTGATCGGGTTCCAGGACGAGCCACCTCCGAGCGACGAAGGGAGGTGCTCCGTTGACGATGGGTCAAGCGCGACCGGTACTTTGGGCTTGTATTTCGGTAGGAGCGACCGTATTCACCGTATGGGCGGTCGTTGGACCGTGGCGACCATCAGGCAGCCTAGAGCTTGGCTTCACGACGTTGGTTTTCGCATTGCACCCGCTCGGTGCGCTGTGGATGCTTATGATTGTACAAGGTGCGAGGGTCACCCTCTACCGTTCATTTTTCTCGCCTTCGTGCCGTACGCGTTCCTCTGGTATTACTTCGAACGAGTGAAGGGTGCGTCCCGCCCGCCAGCCAGGCCGCTCCGGGTAATGAAGGGGGATCGGCCTTTCGGGGCTCGGAGTGTCCCAAAAGTCCGCTTGACTCAAGGAAGGAACTGGTGTATACTGGTTGTTTATTAAGTCATCTTCTCGAATGGCTATGATCTGCATGTCAAGAACGTCGATGCGGCTTCGTTGGGCCGAGGGCGCCGGGCCATTAGATCAGGATGGCGCCGAACGAAAAAAAGATTCCTTATGCCAAAGCCAAGAGGTCATTTAGAATGAGGGAGATAGTGAAAAGATGGGGGGCTAGACCAAAGCCAAGAAGTTCTTTATAATCAACAGAACAGGGGCTACATCCAAAGCCACCGCCCAAGCAGGATGTTCTTTAGAATCAGCAGAGGCATTACGCCCAAAGCCAAACCGGGTTGGCTCCAATTTCTGAACGAAACTCGAACTAATTTCTTAAGAATCAGCATGATACGTGGAACTTGCTCAATAACAGCGCACAAGCTCCCAAAGCCAAAACATTGCCGTTGGTGAGCAGGTGAATTCAGACGTCCAACTGATGGGAGGCCATCTCGCTTCCGAGGACGCGATGGCGAATCTTGGCAAAGGCTGTGTTGCGCGCGGTTGAGGTATCGTCACTGAAGGGAGCGAAGCCGCAATCATCCGTGGTCCCGAGCCGGTCCGGCGCGATGAACCGGGCTGCTTCCAGCACGCGCTCACACACTTCTTCCGGAGTCTCGACGCGGGGACTGATGGGATCGGTGACGCCCACAAAGATCATCTGGTCAGGGCGCGAGTGCTGCTTGATCAGCCCCAGAACGCGAGGACGATCCTTCTCACTCGCCAACTGGATGTAGAAGTTCCCCGCCTGAAGCTCAAACAGGCGGGGCAACAAGCCGGCGTAATCGACGTCAGCGCTGTGGGTGGAGTCCTGGTCTCCGCCGGGACAGGTGTGGACTCCGATGCGTTGCCGCTCCTGGGCGCTGAAGCGGCTGAGCACCTGGTTGTTGAGGTTGATGAATTGCTGCAGAAGTCCGGCGGAAGGATCAAGCTTCAAGGCCAGGCGCCCTTCAGTGAAGTCGATCTGGACTTTGTAGGCGCCCGAATCCAGGCACTCGCGGATGTCGGCCACGGCCTCGCGCAGCAGGTCGGCCACAAACTGCTCCCGAGAGTATCCGCGAAGTCCGCTGGCCGGGTAGATCAGGCTCAAGGCAGAAGCGGAAATGACGGCCTGCTTCAAAGGCGCCCGGGTGTGCTGCCGGGCGGCTTTCAGGTAAGAGGCCGCATGAGTCTGGTAGTAGAAAGGCCCCGCGGAGAGGCACGGCAGTTGACGGGTGTGGCCGTCGGCGAAGGGAATGGTAACGCCGTCCGGCGCAAGCTTCGTGAGGCCGTGAATGGGATAGGTGGCAAAACTCGGCTTGGTCTGCTCGCCGTCGGTGATCACGGGCGACCCTGTGGCCTCAAAGAGCCGGATCGTATCGCGCAGTGCCTCCGCATAGAGAGCATCGAGCGTTTCGCGCGAGAGCCGGCCGGCCTGGAAGGATCGGACCGCCTCAATCAGCTCGGGCGGGCGCGGAATGCTTCCGATAGGTTCAGTGGGAATGGGCATGGGGTGAGTTTAGAGATGGAGTATGCGGCACGTCAAGGTGCGAATCAATTAGGAGCGCTCTATTTTGGCATTAGAGAATCGCGCCCGGCACGCTTCCTCTTACTTGCCTAATGCCTGCTGCCGACGGCCTTATGTTTGTCCGCCGTTGGGTCAACCTTGCGGAGCATCCACAACAGAACGCAGCCCATCGCCGCACCGAACAGCGCTCCGGATCCGAGGCCGATGGTCAGGTGGCCCGCGACGTTGACCCAGGGAGATTGGCCACCGGAGAATTGGGGCGCGCCGTAGACATTATTGATGCCCGTCAGGATCGAAAAGATGATGGCGGCGATAATCAAGAACTCCTCCCAGCAAATCAGCAGAAATACTGCTGCCACCACGTTGGTGTAGCCGCCGAACCGGCGGCGATGAATCATAACCACCGCCAGCAGGATGGAAATCCTGCCGGCCACCGTGACGCTAACGATGTGCAGCATCATCGGGGACGCGCCGAGCGCGTAGACCACCATGCGAAGGACCCACACCGCCGCGATAAAGCCGAACAACGGCGCCAGCAACTGCAGGTGCTCGCGCAACCCGCGACCTCCGATCTTCATAGCTCCCCCTTGGGCGCTCCGGTGGCCCTGACGAGCAGAAGCGTCATATCATCTTCAGGTTCGGTGCCCGACCAATCTCGCACGGCGGTCAGGATGTGGCTCTGAATATCAGCCAGAGGTTTGTCGCGGTGCGCCTGGATCACCGCCTCCAGACGCGACTCCCCGAAGGGCTCGGCTTCAAGCACACCTGCTTCGGTGATGCCGTCGGAGTACAACACAGCCAGGTCGCCGGGCTCGAGCGTGACGCTGCCGGCGCAGAACTTGGAGTTCGGGAGCAGTCCGATGGGGACGCCACCGCAATCAAGGCGGCGGCAACCCTGCGTGCCGGTCAGGATCGGTACGGTGTGTCCGGCATTGACGTAGGTCAGCCGGCGCTCGCCGCGGTTCCACTCCGCGTAGAAAAGCGTGGCGAAGCGGTGGGCCTCCGTGAAGCGGCAGAGGTGGCGATTGAGTTGGGCACAGAGCTCGGCAGGCGAATGACCGGCGTCCGCCAGAATGCGCAAGCCGGCATGCACGTTAGACATCAGGATCGCAGCCGAGAGCCCTTTACCGCTGACGTCGGCCACGGCAAACACCAGCCGGTCGTCGCTCGACTGCAACACGTCATAGTAATCTCCGCTGATGCCGGCTGCCGGAACGCAGATGGCCGAAAACTCGAGACCGGAGTCGACCGGGAAGCGCCGCGGAAAGAGGGCCTGCTGGACCTCGCGGGCGAAGTTGAGCTCCGACTCTTTGAGCGCGAGCTCGCGCCGGCTGGCCCGGAGCTGAAGCTGCACCTGGAAGAGCGCCATGCCGAGCACCGCCACGGCTGTGGTGCCCGCAAAGGTGAGACCCCAGGTGGCCAAAGCCGACTTCGCCAGCAGGCCGCGTCCGATGTAGAGCAGGAGACCGGCCATCAGCAGGAAACCCGCAAGGTAGATCTTGTCGCGCATGGACCCAGCCAGTCTGAATCAAGAAAGCTGGCCTGGCAAGCGGCTTGGCCTCGTAAAGCATGTCAAGATGACATTCGCCGGATTGACTTCTTTGATAAGGCCCTTCCCCTCGGTTCTTTGCGTACTATGAGGCGAGACGTGGGCGAGAGCGATCATGCGGCGGCGCGCTCACCCGGCGGTTTTTGCCGTTCGGCCCGTACTTGCGACTAATGGCTTGTTAAGAGTGGCCGATAGATTTGGGGGAGAAGTAAGATGGTGGTGGAGATTACTACGATGGAGCGTCCGGTTCAGGATTCCTTGGAGCGCTTCTGGCGATGGGCCAAGAAGCATCCGTTTGCGGTGACCACGGCCGCCTTTGTGCTGGTGGCTGCGCTGGCGCTCCCGCTTACCCATCACAGCACCATTCCGCCTTCCGACGCTGGGCCGGACGAAACGCCGCTTTTCATCTGATTCACGGGCCTCGCCCAATGCGCTTCGGCTGACGGCGAGCCGTGTTTTTCTCGTCCCCACAATCCCCCTGGTCGGTTACGCCAGCTCCAAGTGTTTGTGCCATACTAGCCCGGCTCACTTACCGCATCGGTGAGCGCTCTTGATTGCGGAAACCGGAGGGTATCACCATGGCTTTCTGCGCGAAGTGTGGGGCCGAGCTGAACACCGGGTCTGCTTTCTGCCCGTCCTGCGGCGCACCAGCTGGCGGCGCGCCGGCCGGCGCCGCTCCGTTGACTTCCAACGCCGCCGGGGCACTGGCTTACTTACTTGGCTTCATCACGGGGATCATCTTCCTTGTGATCGAGCCCTATAAGCGCGATCCGTTCGTCCGCTTCCACGCCTTTCAATCGATCTTTCTGAATGTTGTCGTCTTCGCGGTCTTTGTGCTGTGGGGCGCAGTCTCCGGGACATTGTTCTTTGTGAGCCTCGGTTTCCTGTGGAGCCTGGTCGCCCTCGTCTGGGTACTGCTTCGCCTGGCGTTCTTCGTGCTCTGGCTCTTCCTGATGTACAAGGCTTATAACAACGAGCGCTTCATGGTGCCGTTCATCGGGCCCCTGGCCGCCAAGCAAGCTTCGCCGTAATCCTTACAGCCTAACGGATAGCGGTGGCGGCTTGCGGAGCGGTGAAGCAGATTTCTTCGGTGGTCACCAGCCGGACGCCAGCGGCCAGCATCTCCTCGATGGCGCGGCGACCGCCTTCTTCCGTGATCGCCCGGATGGCGTCTACAACCAGGTCGACGGGCACTTGAAGCCGGCGCAGCGCCAGCGCGGATTCCTTGACGCAATAGTCGGTGGCCACGCCAAAGACCACGAAGCGGCTGGGTCCGAGGGCGGCCAGCACAGCGTCGAAGTTCGGGTTCGCCGCCACGGAATAGTCCTGCTTCTCGATCTCCAGAACAAAATGGTGATCCCAATCCGCCGGCGGATGGAAGGCGCCGGACCGGTCAGGAACGATCACCGCCGACGGCCAGGCGGTTTCCGAAATCCGGCGCTGCCCGGGCGTGCCCGCTACGCAGTGGGGCGGCCACCTTGCAAACGAGGGGTCGTCGGGCGGATGAGCATCCGCGGAAGAGATCCAGGGAAGGCGGCGCTCGCGAGCGTAGTCCGCCAGCTTCGCGAGGTTGGGAACAATCTGCTCGGCGCCCGGAACATAAAGCGCTCCGGTCGGCGCCATGAAATCCACCTGGGTGTCGACGTCGAGAAAAACCACGGCAAGCTGGGCTTCCGGATCACCAGGAACTCGCGCGGCTTCGAAAGCCTCAGGGGCTGTCACGTACTGCTGGCGAACCTGGTCGAGCAGCCGTCCGAGGGCGGCGCTGTGTCCCACGGGATAGCGCGGACCGTCGTGCAACGCCTTGTACCGCTGCGGAAGACGCTCCAGACCCGCCAGCGTTCGGGCGCGAGCCTCGGTGATGGCCGGCGAAGGCTGGAGGCGCTGGCCGTCCTGCATGACCAGCTCAAGCAGCGGTGTTCCCTCGGGATAATCCTCCTGCCAGCGCGTGATCAAGTCATGATGGAAGCGATCGCGACCATCCGGCTCGCGCCGTGAGAAGCGAAACACCTGCTTCCGGCCCGGCCAGTGAGCCTTCTGCTCGCTGAACTTGGTCTTGTACTCCACCTGGCCGCCGCTCTCCACCTCCACCAGCTTGTAGACCACTCCGAGAGAAGGTACGTCGTGAGAAGTGGCCAGGTCGGTGCCGACCCCGAAGGCGTCAATCGGAGCCTGCTGGGCGACCAGGTCACGGATCTTGTATTCGTTCAGATCGCCGCTGGCGAAGATCTTGCTTTCCGTGAGGCCGTGGCGATCGAGGATCTCCCGCACTCGCCGGCTCTTGTCCAGCATGTCTCCGCTGTCGATCCGCACCCCGGCCAGCTTCCGTCCCAAGGTCGCGGCGGTCTCCGCCCCGGCCAAAGTGTCGTAGGTGTCAATCAGGAGCGTGGAGTCCGGAAAGGTGCGGAGCAGTGCCAGAAAGCTCTCGCGCTCGCTCGGATAAGCCTGGGTAAAGGAGTGGGCTGCGGTGCCGGCGGTGGGCACGCCATAGAGGTAACCCGCCAGCACGTTGGACGTGCCGGCGCAGCCGCCCACGTAGGCCGCTCGAGCGGCGCGAACGCCGGCCTGGGGTCCGTGAGCACGGCGGGTCCCGAACTCCCACACCGGCCGGTTCCCGGCCACGGCCGCCACGCGCGCCGCCTTGGACGCGATCAGCGTCTCGAAATTGATCACCGAGAGCAGGTAGGTTTCGATGATCTGCGCTTCCAGAATGGGCGCCGTCACCTGCAGGATGGGTTCGCCGCCGAAGATCAGCGTTCCTTCGGGCACCGCGTGCACGTCGCCGCTGAACTGAAAGCCCCTGAGATAGTGGAAAAACTCATCGGAGACCGCGTTGAACACCGGAAGACCGCGGAGAAAGGTAAGGTCCTGGTCCGTAAAGCGGAGATTCTCGAGATAGCCGAGCGTCGAGTCAAGGCCCGCAGCCACCAGGTAAGAGCGTTCCGGCGGCAACTGCCGCACGAAGATCTCGAAAGTGGCCTTCAGCGGCAAGCGGTCCTCAAAATAAGCCGCCGCCATTGTCAGCTCATAGAGATCAGTGAGCAGCGCCCGGTTGTTGTAGGCCTCGATCATCGGTTTCTTCCGCTGTTCACTTTCGATTATTTCCTGAGGGCTCTCACGCCGCAAGAAGTAACCAAGGATTCAGGAGCAGATGCGCTTGCCGAGCCAGTATCGTTTGCGGGTTTAAGTGAAGTCAAGTGAGGGCAAGGAAGGGAAGCTGTTCTGGGTCTCTCGATCTCTCCTGTTAGACTTTCTTGCGCTCGGGTTCGTTTTTTCGGCGTTTGTCAACGTCCTTCAATTCTAAAGGGCTTACTCAATTCGGACCTGACGAATTTGGCCTTTTCTCGGGTTCGTTTTTCGACGTTTGTGTTGATTCTAAACAACTTCTAAGGTTCGTTTTTGCAATTTTTTGACCGGGGGGGAGGGGGTGCCTTTTCTGACCGCACCGGCTCATTTCGAAAAACTGTTGACTTTTTATCATAACATATTGAAAATACACGTGATAGCTTGAATTTGGCCCGCGACAGCGCTGAGTTGCAGCGCAGACGGGTTAATCTGCGAGCGAATCCTCCTGGGGAGGTTCGGGGGCCGGTCCAGGAAGCGTTCAGAAAGGTCATGTTGGCAGCGCCGACGCCTTATCGTCTAGCGCAGGTCAATGTACCGTGCTAGCAACCACTAATTCTTAATACACAGGCTGTCGCCTTGTCAAGGCCGGTAGCGCTCTGTTCGCCGAGGGCTGCGGCTTTTGTGCCCCACCACCAAGGAACCGCGGACCTTGCAAGATAGGTCCACGCTGCTCGCTGCGCGCCTACATCACAAAACGACGTAGGCGCCACCCGCACGAAAATAACCCTTGGCGTTGTAGACGCTGACCGACCAGAAGCCGTCCACAGGCACGTCCCCGGCTGTGAGCCGGTAGATGGTTTTGCCATCGTTCTTACTCGGCGCAACGGTGAGATACATTGCGTCCTTCTCTGGGTTGCCGCCCCAGCCCGTTGCACTTCCAATCAGGTGCCGTATCGGGTCTACCTGATCTCGTGAGCCAAACATGCGCTTGGTGTCCGGGAGGGTAGAAGCGAGCACTAGCAATGCGTCGCGCACTTTTTTCTGGCTCGCCTGATCCCAGTTGGGCGCTTCCCAAGTGCCTGGGCTCTTCTGGCTGATCCGGATCGCGTCCTGCAAAGCGTGCACTTGATCCAGATCTTTTGGACTTGCCGGGTCAACGAACGTGCGCACCCCTGCCATGACGTAGCGCGTGCCGATCTGATCCTTCGTTAATGTGTGGGAACCCGCGCGCCGTAGTGGACGGCGGGTGCGTACTGGTTCTCATCGATCACGATCATGGACATGAATCGCTTGCCCGCATCCGGCATGGTGATCGTCGCCGGGCCGGCATCCAGGTCGAATACCGCCGCCGAATACAGCGTGTCGCGGTTTGCCCGGATAACGGTTTGTTTGTCGATCGGCATGATCTCGCGATGCTGCTCAAACTTGCCGATGCCGCCGGCTAGTTTGATGGTTCCGGCGAAGTACATGTCAATCTCCGCCCGATTGAAGTTGTCGGGACTGACGGCAACGGCATTGCGTGTCGCGCGCGAAGCAGGCTCCGCTTGCGCATCATGGATCGCCATCGGCACTGCCACGATGACCAGCGCTAAACTTGTAAGTTTCCGTTTCATGTGTGGCACCGCCTTTCACTGATTCTGGATTTTCTCGATATCCGGTAGCTTCCATGTCTTGTCGAACAATGGCTTCTCTGGCCCATAGAAGCGGAAGAGGACCTCGAATTTTCCATCCGCGCTCGTGGGAACCCAGTTCGACTCCTTGCCTGCGGGGGCTTTGGGCGCAAAGTACAAGTCGATTGAACCGTCCGCGTTCTCCTGAAGTCCCGGTGTCTGAGAGGAGCGGCTGGCCCGCTGCACGTCGCGGATGAAGGCGTGGGTTGCGCGGTTATAGACCGTAGCGGACCAGTACTGAGTGATGGGCGCGTTTGCCGGCACGGTGAGGCGATAGGTGCTGGCTCCGTCGAAGGGCTGGCCCTGCTTGTCCTTGATCGTCATCAGATAATACTGGCCTGCGCCCAGATGCTTGGCGCTGAAGAAGGCGTAAGAGTAGGCGAGGCCCCGGGCGTCGACGGGATAGCTGTGGGGATTTGCAAAGTTTGTCTCCAGGCCTTCGACGAGTTCTTGCGGGGCCGGCAGGGCCCAATGGGTGCCTTCATTGAGGGGTGGAACAAAGACATCTTCATAGTGGGCTTCGATCCAGGCGTGGGCTTCGAGTGCGGCTTGCTTGAGCGCGTCTTGGGTATTCGCATCGGGGCTGAAGGGCTTGCCTTTCTCGATGCAGATCGACTTGAGCTGATCGATCATGGCCTTGTCCCTTGTCTGCCAGGGCTCGTTTTGCACCATGCGATCGAGAGATTGGAAGAAGCGCAGGTCGTAAGGGATGGTTGAGTCAAACACCACATCGAGCGCATCGACGAATGACGTTTCTTGGGGGTGGGCAGCCTGCGAAAGCGGATAGACCTTGATCCGCTTGCCATAGGCGACGGCTTTCGCGACGTCGGTGCTGCCGCTCCTGAGGATGGAGCGGAACAGGCCGTAGCCCTCGTAGCTGTAAGCCTGCAAGGCGATGTAGCCCGAGGGAGCCTTGTCTTTGTAGTCGGGGGGCAGGATGAGGTACTTGCCTCCTTTGCCCTTGTCCACGCCCGCAGGGCCGAGATCTTCGATAGCCGTCTGCCAGCAATCATCGATTGAGCCGGTGATCGAACCATCGTCGCCGGCGGGCGGAATCTCGAGCACGACCGGCCCCGCGTCCTTGGTGTTGATGAAGGGCATCAGGTAAATCGCGTCGGGGTTGGGGGTCAGGGTCTGGTTTTTCCAGCTAGGGAGGCCCGACCAATAGACGATCGGTTGAAGCTGCCCTTGAGTGGCGCTGACCATGGCCTAGTATATCAGGTCATAATTGACCGCCGGCATGCCCCAGATGACGGCCTCGACGGCACGGCGCTCGATCGTGCGCCGGGCAAGATCCTCGGCAGAAGAGCTCTCTGCGGTGGCTGCCGGTTTCACAACATTCGTCGCCTTGTTCTCGCAGGCGGCCAGAACAACGAGCAGGACTATCGCAAATAGGACGTCAATTCGGTTGGATGCTTCTTTCATTGCTTCGCTCCTGGTCTCACAAATAGTGAAGAGCAGCCCGTTTCCCAAGGGTTGCGGCTTTTCTGCCCGCCACCCAAGAACCGCGGACCTTGCAAGATAGGTCCACGCTGCGCGCCTACATCAGAAGACGACGTAGGCGCCACCCGCGCTTGCCGTGACCCATGGAAGCTCCTGGTGCTTCAAACTCGACCATTGGCCTCCAGCGGCGGTGAGGTGTATATTGCCGGTCGGTGGGGCCGATCATGACGATTCACGTGGGTTGCCTCCGAGGGCATCATACGACGGGGATCAATGTATGAAAAGGTTCTTCACCCATCTCCGCGACATCGGCATGGCCGGCTTGGTCTTCCTGCTGCCGGTATATGTCTTATTCATCGTTATTACCAAGGCCTGGACTTCGCTCTCCTCCGTGGGCACGCGCCTTGCTGGACTGTTCGGCATGAAGTCTATTCTGGGCGTGGGTGGGTCTACCGTTTTCTCGGGGCTGCTGATGATCGCCCTTTGGATTCTGTGCGGGTTGCTGGTGCGTTTTTCGTTTGTGGCAGCATTCAACAGAGCCGTAGAAAAACTCTTATCGAAATATATTCCCGGCTATGACACCTATAGGGCCATGGCCGAGGAAAAACTACACCACAAGGCTAAGATACTTCCCTATACCAGCGCATTGATCAAAGTGCAGGAATACTGGCAACCGGCGTATGTTGTCGAGCAGGACGGTGATGGCAACTGCGTGGTATTTCTTCCCGACACACCGAACACGCACACCGGACATGTTTTGCTTGCCAAACAGGACCAAGTGAGACTTGTGTCATCGGTTCCGGCCGATCAACTCGATGGATATTTGAAGAAGCTGGGGAAGGGGTTGTTGACTGAGCGTGGCATTCAGGATCGCTGAGGGGGTATGTGCAGACAGGGCGACTGGTCACGGCCCGAACACATAAGCTGCGCCCTGCGCATCCCCGCCCGGCCATCCATCCGATCCGACCGCCACCGTCGCCCCACTGATCGCCACCGAGGTTCCAAAGACGTCCTCCCCAGCTCCATCGGAAGCAACCAGCTTAGCCGCAAAATGCGAGGTCGTCGTCCAGCCGCTTGCGGGCTTGAGGTACAGGTAAGCCGCGCCCTGGTAGTTGTCGGCATCGCTCGCCCCGGCCACCAGCGTCTTGCCGCTGATCGCCACCGAGTAGCCGAACCAGTCATACGCAGCCCCGTCCGAGGCCGTGAGCTTGGCCGTCTGGGTCATGCTGGCCCACCCGGTCGCAGGCTCGACGAATACGTAGGCTGCCCCTTGGGCGGTGTTGTTCTGGTAGGCTCCGCCTACCACCGTGTCCCCGCTCGCCGCTACTGCGTTGCCGAGCCGATCTCCAACCGCGCCGTCCGAAGCGGTCAGCGTGGCGATGGATGACAAGCGTCCCGCCCAGCCATCCGCAGGTTTTGCGAACACGTAAACTGCGCCTTGGTAGCCGTGGGACCCGACCGTAGCACCTTGCGCCCCGGCCACCACGGTGTTTTCGCTGATGGCTGCAGACATGCCGCACTCGCCAAAATACGTCCCCTGTGAGGGGACCAGTTCGGCATTGAAGCTTGCGGTCGTCATCCATCCAGCCGAGGGCTTAACGAAGACGTAGACCGCACCTTCATAGGAAGAATTGGCGGCGTAAGGCGCCCCGATTGCAACGGTGTTCGCGCTGATTGAGACCGAAGCGCCGAACCAGTCGTCCTCCTTTCCGTTGGACGCGGTCAGTTCGGCGGTCTCCGTCATGGTTGCCCACCCGCCGGCCGGCTTGACGAACACATAAGCCGCACCTTGAGAATAGCCCAGGGGCGCACCATAGGCCCCGATCACCACCGTGTTGCCGCTGATGGCCACCCAAGCGCCGAAAGCGTCGTTCGTGGCGCCGTCTGAGGCGGTTAACTCCGCGGTCTCGGTCATATTTGCCCAGCCGCTCGCCGGCTTGACGAACACATAAGCCGCGCCCTGCCCGTAATTGACGCCGGGCGCCCCAGCCACCACCGTGTTGCCGCTGATGGCTACCGAGGCGCCGAGTGTGTCCTCGCCTTGCCCCCCTGAGGCGGTCAATTCGGCCAGTTGCACGATCGGGTCAATCGTGATCGGGTAGCGCGCGCCGGCATCGTCGGCATGCAGCAGTAACTGATCGCCCTGCACTTCAAGCCACGCCCTCAGATTCTTCCCGTCGACGTCATGAGCCTCGAGTCCGGTGTAGCGCAGGGTGGGGTGCCCGTTCGCGGCAAGTGTCAGCCCTTCGCCGATGCTATCGACCGACGGAACGAGGTCGCCGGCGAGGGCGAGAACGATGGTTAACGGTTCGACAACGCCGCCCATCCTCATGGCGCTCGAACCTGACGTAACCCTCTCGCCCACCGCTGCGCGGTCCCCCCTCTCCACCGAGGGAGTAAGGGTTGAGGATCCGGGAGGGCGGTTCGGGCGTGCGTCGAGGGCGAAGCCTTGCTCGAGGCCAAGCGGCCCGTTCACGTACCATTCCGTTAGCGGACCGCGACGGTACTTAACCTGGTTAGCGCCCGCCTGCGGAGTAGCATCGTTCACGGCTGTCAGATCGTCGCCATAGCCGTAGCCACGCAACGCCATGCCCCATTTCGTACCACCCGTGCGCACCGCAACACCGTGCGCGGTGAAATCAGCGGCCAGGTTCTGCCTGGTATTAACCGCTTGAAAAGTCACACCTCGCGCGTGCACCCGATAGGCCGGAAGATCTCGCCCCAGCGCCGCCGAGATGCTGCACTGCGCCTCCAGCGGCAGGCTTGAAATCCCGTTGCCAGCAGGCTGAGCCTTACCGCCACCGTCGGCCCGGGCTGATACTCCGAAGGCGGTAACGCACAGCACCAAGGAAGCCATCAAGATACCCGATGAGCGACCAGCTTCCCTCATAGGTCCTCCTTAAGATCTTCAAGGACGGGCAATGACCTCGTTTGGCATCCAACCAGCGGGTTCCAATCCGCGGGTGGCGCCTCAGTGAAGGTCGCACTCAGTGGATCCTTACCATCACCACCCCGTGCGTCGGCACCTCGGCTGTAAAGCTTCCGGTAAACTGTCCGAGGTCCTTGTGCGCCCAGAGGTCGCGGACGCTCGCCGGGCCGGTGATCCCGATGTCCTTCAACTGGAGCGTGAGGCGGTCCATGTGATCCATGCCCTCGCCGCGATTAAAGAAGCCCACGGCTGTTGAGCCATCGGACAGGGGCTTCATCCAGATCTCGTAAGGCCCTTCCTCCCAGATCCGGTGTCCCTGAACGCCCTTCGGGTCCTGATCCACGGCGATCACTTCGGGATTGGTCAGGATCTCGAGATCGATCGGCTCGATCTTGGTGAGGTTGTTTCCCGCCAGCAGCGGCGCGGCCAGGATGCACCACAGGCTCATGTGAGTGCGATACTCGTCGTGGGACATTTTGCCGTTCCCGACCTCGAGCATATCGGGATCGTTCCAGTGGCCCGGCCCGGCGTACTTCTCGAGCCCGTTCTGAGAGAATCCGATGGCCGACATACTGATGTAGCTATCGCTGATGTCATCGGTGGTTCGCCAGAGGTTGCCACCCACCGAGGCGCCCCAGCGCCACACGGCGTCCACACCGTACTGGCAGAGACTGAAGACGATCGGGCGGCCCGTGCGCAGCAGGGCGTCGTGCATTTTCTTGTAGGCTTCGGGCATCTGCTCATCGGTGTAGATGTGGTCGGCGCTGCACCAGTCATATTTCAGATAGTCGACTCCCCAGGCCGCATATTGTTGCGCATCCTGCTCCTCGTGCTGCCAACTACCCTCGAAATTCGCACAGGTGCTCGGCCCGGGTGACGAGTAGATTCCGAACTTCAAGCCCTTGCTGTGGATGTAGTCGCCGAGCGCTTTCATGTCGGGGAAATTCGCGTTGGGGTGGATCACGCCTTTCGCATCGCGCTCGCCTTGCCAGCAGTCATCCACGTTGACGTAAACGTAGCCGGCCGCCTTCATACCATTGGAGGCGATGGCATCGGCCGCCCCCCGCACCACCACGTCGGTCACTTTACAGCCGAAATGATTCCAACTGTTCCAGCCCATCGGCGGCGTGAGGGCCAGCGCCGGATCCTGTCCGAGCGCCGGCAAAGCCAGCGCGCAGCTCAGAATCAGGAGTTTGACGCCGTATCGAATTCCGGCCTCTAGCGTATGCATCCGCATTTGATTCCAGTCCCCTTTCCTGTAGCCGAGCCGCCAGTGCGTCCCCGAGATCGCGCCGGCGACTTGGATCCCGTGGTTCTGTCGGTGACGTTCCGCAGGCGTCAAGCGCGCTCCTTTTAGAAGGGTGATGCAAGCGGGAAGGCTGGCAGCCTAGTCTCCGGCGATCTTATAGCTGGTCCCGAAATTGATGTTAAAGATGTTGTAGACCAAGAAATAGGAGAGAAACGGCTGCACTTTCGAGAGCCGGTTCTTAGGCACAAAGACCAGATCCCCCGATTGCAGGTGGACGTCGTCCGCCAAGTCGCCCTGATTCAGGACGCGCTTGAGGTCGATCAGCTTAGCCTCGACCCAGTCATTCGAGACCCGCCGGAAGAGAATGACGCGCGAGTCCTTGGCAGTGTTCAAGAGGTATCCACCCGCGATCTCAATCGATTCGGCGACCGTGAGGTCGCCCTTGAGCTTGAATTTGCCCGGGTTGGTTACTTGGCCGCCCACCACGAAGTAGGGATTCTCGATGTTTGCCAGCGTCACTGTAAACAAGATGGGAGGCTGTAAGAGGCCGGTGTAGGCCTTCCGGATAGTGGCAATGATTTCCGGCATCGTCTGATGCTCGACATAGACGTCCGGGGCCCCGATCAGGCTAATAGTTCCGTCAGGCCGCACGGTGACGGTTTCGTCTAGAGCCCGGACGATCGTGAAAAGGACATTGATCTGATCGCCGACGATCACCCGGTAGCGAGAGCCTGGGGCCTGTAGCACCGGTGTGTCAAGCTTGCTGCCGTATCCTTTCACGGCCGACAGAATCTCTCGCGTGGCAGGGTCGAGGGGCGTGGAGTCGGCGGAGGCAGGTTGGGCCGAGGCTGCAGGCGCTGCCGGTTGTGATGCCGGGGAAGACGGGTTCTGGGCCGCCGGGACGAGAGCCGTGGCACTCGCCAGCGCGGTTATGAATACAAGCGATCTAAGATTCGACATGCCTTGGACTTTTTCCCTCGCAGGACTTCATAACAGTCAGTGATTATACCACGCACCTGACGGCACAATCGCCCACTTGGTGTTACCAACTTAGGAAGCTACAAGTAGAGTATCGAAGAGAAATGACTCAATGCCACCACGAGGAACGTAAAACTCACTTTGAGTGCGTCCATCCCAAAAGGAAGTTTGGCTCACGTCCCGTGTCAAGGCCAACGGGCGGATTGTCTTGACTTGTGAAGCACCCGCTTTGGCCAAAGCCTGCCCTGAACGCAGACGATCCTCGTGGCATCTCGCCAAGGGCATCAAGCAACCGTCCAGCAGCTTTTGACATCGACTTTGCTTTAACAGCTAAGCGCCCCAATGTGTTCGGCGGTCTCTGAGACGCGGCAGAATTCGAGAGACAGGCAAAATCTTTGATGATAGAATGACGGATTGCCCGAGTGCTGCTGCCTGTCCTGTGGGGTCCGTTCTCCACCTTGAGAACCGCCGGGCTAGCCAAGCCGCGGGGGATTTGTGACCGCCGGCGTCGAGGGCCTCGCAGCTAGAGTGCGCGCCGACCGGGCGCGGGAACCAGGCGAAGAGCGATTGCAAAGACCCACCAACTGTGAGCCCAGCACACAACAGTGCCAGGCGGAGCAGAATGCGAGAGGAAGAGAACAGGAATCGATATGGTTCGATGCCGTCAAAGGCAAGACCTTGCAGGTTTGCAGTTGGGCGCAGATTGCCGCTCGCGGATCATGTCTGATAAGCCAGGGGCGCCGGCCTTGATGCACCGGGAACGGTGGCCAAGGGGAAGGGCAGGTTCGGGACTGGCTTTGTTAGCAGCCTTGTCGCTAGCGTCGGTGGCTGCGGGTCAAGCGCCCAGTCCGGCTGCGTCCCCCGCGGCAGACGCGCCGATCGCTCCTTTCGGGCTTTCCGATTCTCCCGGACAAGCAGGGCGGCCGGCGACCCCAGCGGCGCCAGCTCCGTCTGCGCCAGCCGCGACATCCACGTCGGAGCCGGGGGTTTCGCCGCTTGGGTGGCAGGGTTTCGTGCAACTCCAGTGGAGCGCCGGCAGGATCTCAACCATCGAATCCAACGGCACCTTTGGCGGGGCCTTCGCCAGCGTCCTTATCGCTGATGTGGATCTCGGCTACGGTCTTACCGATCACATCACGGCGGACATCGGCCTTCCGGTGATTTTCACTCGCAGCCCATTTTCGCCGGTCACCAATCACGATTATTATTGGTCCGCCTTGTTCGGCGAGCCTTACGTGGATGTCCGGTATAGCGGCAACCACGGCGAAGTCAACTACACTTCGATCCTGACCGGTACCATACCTGCCGCCAGCAATGCCGAAGATCGGATCTACAGCACGGGCCGGTTCGGCGTGGACTGGTTCAATAACGTCCACAAGCAGTATGGCAACCTGACGCCCTTCCTGAATTTCGGCGTCTCGAACGGGGTCGTCAACCGGTTCATTATTCCGAGGCCTTACTTCACGGCCAGGCCGTACCAAACCTTGGGCTTGCTGGGAGACGCGGAGGTGGGCGGAGAGTATAAGTTTCGAGGGGAAAGCCGGTTCACGAAAGGCCTCGGGATCGGAGCGTCCTATTACGTTCTCGTGCCCGGCGGACCTCAAAAGGTGTTCAGCCGTTACGTTTTGCCCTATTCGTCCCTGGCGGGTTCCGGCGACCACAATCAGTACTTCGCCAGCAGTTTTCAGACGACCGGTGACTCGAAGATTGCGCGCGATAACGGCTATTCTGCAACGATGAACGTCACGCGGTGGCAAAATGTTGCCATCCAACTGGGTTACACGCACAGCGTCCACTACCATATGGACATTTACACGGCGACATTCAATTTTGATACGGGGTCGCTGATCCGAAGCATCATGCCGCATCGGCATTGAACCTAGGACCCGCGCTAGGGGATGGCAGCTGAATTGGGTTTGCAGGCTCAAGCGCCACGGCGCCGGCGTCGACGATGGAGCTGGATTTGAGGGGATTCTGGGTAAAGATGTCGGTGCTGGCTTGCCTAGCGACCCTAACGGGGCTCCTGGACAGTGAAAGCAGCGCGGCCGCCGTGGCAAAGTCTGGCCAGGCATCCTCGGCCTCGCCAGTGGGTCTGCAGAACGCGAAAAGTGCGTACGGCGTGCTGCCCTTGAGCTTCGAGCCTAACCAGGGCCAGACGGACCGCCAAGTTCGATTCCTGTCGCGCGGTCCGGGATATAGCCTGTTCCTGACTGCGGATGAGGCCGTCTTGGCGCTCAAGGCAGGGACCAGAATTCAAGGCTCTCCGGTCGGGGGTCATTCGCAACCCGAACCGGACGCCAGACAACAGACAACTGACATTCTCCGGATGAAGCTCATCGGAAGCAACCCTAAGGCGATGATCGTAGGCTCGGACGAGCAGCCCGGCAAGAGCAACTATTTTATCGGCAACGATGCCAAGAAGTGGTTCACTGGCGTGCCGAATTACGCTCGAGTGAAATTTGCGGAAGTTTACTCCGGCGTGGACTTGGTCTACTACGGCAACCAGGGCCACTTGGAGTATGACTTCGTGGTGGCGCCGGGAGCGGACCCACGGGCGATCACTCTCGATGTGGGGGCGGCGCTGGCACCCGGTGGGAAGGCGCAGAGCCGAGGCGGGGAGCGGCAAGCCGTGCCCTTGCAGATCGCGGCTAACGGGGACTTGATCCTGGAGACCGAGGATGGCCGGATTCGTTTCCAGAAGCCCACGGTCTACCAGCCGGTTCCGGGGGGCGAGAAACGCTACGTCGATGCCGGCTATGTGCTGGGGAGCGGACACTCAGGAGTCGAAGACCAGAAATCCAGAGTCCGCTTTGAGCTCGGATCGTACGATCACGGCCTCCCGCTGATCATTGATCCGGTGCTGGTCTATTCGACCTACCTGGGAGGCAATGGAGGCGACACGGGATACGGAATCGCGGTGGACAGCAGCGGCGACGCCTACGTCACGGGTAGCACCGCTTCTCTGAATTTCCCTGTGAAGTCAGCGGCTGAGGCGTCGCCGAACGGGCAAGGCGATGCCTTCGTCTCGAAACTGAACGCCGCCGGGTCGGGCTTGATCTATTCGACCTACGTCGGAGGCAGCGGATCGGACGTCGGAAGCGCCATCGCGATCGACGCGTCGGGCAATGCTTACATTGCCGGCTCGACGTCGTCGCCCAACTTCCCGGTTACGTCCGGCGTCTTTCAATCCACTTATGGAGGTGGCACTGACGCGTTCATTGTGAAACTCGACGCTTCGGGTTCTGCTCTTAGCTACGCTTCGTACCTTGGGGGAAGCGCAGCCGATTTTGCGCAGGGCGTCGCCGTGGACAGTTCAGGAGATGTCTACGTGACCGGATCCACCCAGTCTCCGGATTTTCCCGTCGCCAATGCATTTCAGATTGGAAACAACAACTGCACCGTCGTCGACGCGGTGACCACCTGCTCCGCGGACGCCTTTGTGGCCAAGGTCGACCCCGCGGGGACCACACTGGTTTACTCGACTTACCTGGGGGGATCCTCGGCGGACTCCGGACAAGCCATCGCCGTTGACGCCCAGGGAAACGCTTACATTGCGGGCTACACCTACTCATCCAATTTTCCGGTCCAGAATCCTCTGCAGAGTTCCGGCGGGGGCATCGACGCCTTTGTGACAGAGCTGAACGCCCGTGGTTCCGGACTCGTCTTCTCGACGTATCTGGGAGGCAGCGGAACGGATCAAGCCTTTGGGCTGACCCTGGATGGTTTGGGGTATATCTACGTTACTGGTCAGACCCAGTCGGCAGATTTTCCGACGACTCCGGGGGTATTTCAGACCCTTTACGGCGGGAATGGCGACGCGTTTATGACCAAGCTCGCTGCGCGCGGGACGGCGTTAGTTTATTCAACATTCATCGGCGGAAGTTCGATGGAGCAGGGGAACGGCGTGGCGGTGGATTCCGCGGGAAACACCGTGGTCGTGGGTGTTACGACCTCGAGCAACTTCCCCACCGTCGATCCTTCGCAGAGAATCCTGGGAATCTCGGGCGCCGCCGGGACCTGTAGCAGCTCCGTCGGAACTTCCACCGTATGTTCGGACGCTTTTGTCACCCGCCTGAAGCCGTCGGGAACGGCGAGCTATTCCACGTATCTGGGCGGGACTGGAGCTGATTTCGCGCAGGCGGTTGCAGTTGACTCCTCGGGGGTGCCTTACGTGGCCGGCGCGACCGCCTCGTCGAACTTTCCGACTATCGTTGGGGCGCTGCAGGGCGCTTATGCCGGCGCGGGCACGTTCAACAATGTCTTCGTGGCCAAAATCGATTTGGATGACGCCCCGGGCGTGGCCCTGAGCCCTCAAAATGTTAACTTTGGCAACCAGACGCTAAACGTCACCAGCACCGCGCAGTCGATTACTCTGATCAATGCGGGCAGTGCGCCACTTCAGATTACCGATATCACGGCCAGCGGCGATTATGCCGAGAGCAACACCTGTGGCACGGTCGTTCCCGCCGGCAGCGGTACCTGCACGATCAGCATTACGTACACTCCCGTCACCGCGGGTCCGAGTACCGATCAAATTATCATCACCGATACCGCTGCCGGCAGCCCCCACACCATAACCGTTACCGGAAACGGAGTCCTGGGCGGCGGAGGCACGCTGACCCTGACGCCCAAGAGCCTGACCTTTCCCGTTCAGGCGATCGGTGTGACGAGCGCACCGCAGATCATCCAAGTGGTGAACGGGAGTCAAGCCGCGGTCACAATCACCGCTATCGCCGTCACGGGTGACTTTGCCGAGACCAACACCTGTGGCTCGGGGTCGACCGGCACGGGCGTCCTGAATCCAGGCGCGAGCTGCGCGGTCAGCATCACCTTTACGGCCACGGCCAGCGGCTCGCGTACAGGCTCGCTCAGTATTACGGACAACGCTGCCAACAGTCCCCAGTCGGCTTCCCTGAGCGGCTCCGGAGGCGGACTGTTTACACTTTCGGCCAGCAGCCTAACCAGCTCCATTGTGGTTGGCGCAACCTCGACCACTTTTACACTTTCGGCTTCGGCCCCCAGTAGCTTCACTTCGAGTATCAGCTTCTCCTGCTCGTCCAGCGCGACGTGCTCGTTTAACCCGGCTACCATCACCGCCGGACAAAGCACCATGCTGACGGTCAGCGGTTTGTCGGTGACCACGGCCAATCCGCTCAATATCACGGTGACGGGGACCAGCGGCACCAATACCGCCACTTTATCGCTCACCATATTTTTGCAGGACTTTTCAGTCACAGCGACGCCAAGCCTGTTTTCGCTCAACGCCGGCGCGTCGGCCACCTACACGGTAACGGTGTCAGCGATCAACGGCTTCAACGGGGTGGTCCTGCTGAACTGCAGCAGCGCGCTGCCTAACTTGACGACCTGCACTTGGTCTCCTAGCTCCGGAGCGAGCTTGCACGGTTCCTCCACGATCTTGGCGACTCTTACGGTGGCAACAACCACGCAACAAACGTCCCATGGTTGGTGGCGGCGTTACAGCTTGCCGAATCCTCCCGGCGGCGATACGGCGCCGGGCAGACTCTGGGTGGTTGTAGCGGGCATCGTGGCACTGCTCGCCGCACTTTTGGCTGCAAGACGCAAGCCCTGCCAGATCCGAAGTCGATGGACGCTGGTGGTTGTGGGGATACTTTTGTTAACCCTGACGGGGGCAAGCTGTAACAACTACGGTTACAACGTTGTAGGACCGCCGGTGATCGTAGGCACCCCGACGGGTATCTACGTCATCCAGATATCGGGTACGCTCGGGACGAACAGCAGCGTGATTCGAAGCACCACGGTAAATCTGAACGTCTCGCCGGGCTAGCGGGCAAGCTCGCGATTGACCGGCAGTCCGTTTGCTTCGCGAGCGGCGGTGGGACGGATCAGACGCTAAGCTCCAGATCTCCTCGCGAGGGGCGGTCGAGCTTGCAACGAAACTGGCACAGATACGTCTTCTTCAAGGTTGGTTCAGCCTATGCGCACTTTGCGGTTATTTTGGATAACGCTGCTGCTATCATCTGTCCCCGCGTTTGGCGCCGGGGATTCGCGCCGAGCCCCGCCGGCGGCGAAAGGGACATCTTCGGCCGATGTGCGCGCGGCCTATGGCCATTTGCCTCTGGGCTTCGAGCCGAACCAAGGCCAGACGGACCGGCGGGTTCGATTTCTTGCGCACGGCCAGGGATATACCCTCTTCCTCACGGCTGATGAGGCGGTGCTGGCCCTCAGGAGGTCAGCGGTCAACAGCCAGGAGTCAGGAGAAAAGGACGACGGACAACGGACAACGAACTCGGTCCTGCGAATGAAACTGGTCGGGACAAATCAAAACGTGATCGCGGCTGAAACCGATCGGTTACCTGGTAAAAGCAACTACTTTATCGACAATGATCCCAAGAGGTGGCTGACCGATGTCCCGAATTACGCCAGGGTCAAGTATCCAGGAATCTATTCCGGTGTGGACCTGGTCTATTACGGCAACCAGGGTCAGTTGGAATACGATTTCGTGGTGGCGCCGGGCGCGGACCCCGGGGCGATTCGTTTCGCGCTATCTGACAGCCCAGAAGTCGGTAAGCAGTCGGGAGCCGGCAGTCAGTCCAAAAGCCAGGGTCTAAGGTCCGCGATTGATTCGAACGGGGATCTGCTGGTGCAGATTGATGGCAATGTGGTTCGCTTCCAGAAGCCTACTGTCTACCAGCCGGGTCCGGCGGGCCAGAAGCATTACGTTGATGCCGGCTATCGGCTGGAGAGCCGGCAGCCCGGAGCTCGAAACCAAAAATGCGGAATCCGCTTTCGGCTTGGGTCGTACGACCATCGCCGTACCCTGGTCATCGATCCGGTGCTGATCTACTCCACGTATCTCGGCGGCAGCGGTGGCGACGTGGCCTATGGAGTGGGGGTCGACAGCTCCTTTAATGCTTATGTGGCGGGCATCACGAGTTCCACCAACTTTCCTACCCTCACCCCCGAACAAGGCAGCAGCGGTGGCAATGGAGACGGGTTCATTTCCAAATTGAACCCCGACGGCACGGCTCTGGTCTACTCCACCTATCTTGGCGGATCAGGAGCGGACGGTATCGCCGCCCTGGCGGTTGATTCCAAAGCCGATGTTTTTGTAACCGGCCAGACGACGTCAACGGACTTTCCCACGACCCCCACAAAGTCTTCCTCTTCGCCGTCCTCGCCGGTGGCTTTCCAGACAACCTATGGAGGTAACGGCGACGCTTTCGTGACCGAGCTTGCGAGCACCGGTAGTTCGCTCGTTTATTCCTCGTACCTGGGCGGCAGCGGGGCCGACTTCGGGCAGGGAATCGCGGTCGATTCGACGGGCAACGCTTACGTGACAGGATCCACCCAGTCGCCTGACTTTCCCATCCCCACGGGCACGACTCCTTTCCAGTCCGCGCTTGCGGGATCATCCGACGCGTTCGCCGTCAAGGTTAACTTTTCCGGTACAGCCCTTACCTATTCGACCTACCTGGGTGGCTCCGCGGCGGACACGGGTCAGGGCATTCAAGTGGATAGCTCAGGTAACGCCTACATTGCCGGATACACGTTTTCGAGCGATTTTCCCATCCTTAATGCGCTATATGATGTCAACGCCGGCAACGCCGACGCCTTTGTGACCGAGCTGAACCCCACCGGCGCCAGCTTGGTCTTCTCCACCTACCTGGGAGGCAGCGGGCGGGACCGCGCCTTCGGAATTGCCTTGGATAAGTCGGCTAACATTTACGTCGCGGGCGACACGCAGTCGACCGATTTCCCCACCACGACAGGCGCGTTCCAGACCACCTACGGAGGGAACGGTGATGCCTTTGCCGCCGAGTTGACCGCCGGAGGCAAGTCGCTGACGTATTCCACTTTCATCGGCGGCAGCGGTACGGACCAGGGAAACGGAATCGCGCTCGATTCGTCCGGGGACGCCTTCGTGGTGGGCTTCACCCAATCGAGTGACTTCCCGACCGTAGATTCATTCCAAGCCGTCCTCGGACTCACCGGCGGAAGTTCATGCGGCACGAGCCCTTGTGCCGACGCCTTCGTCACCGAGTTGAACCCGACCGGCAGCAAGGCTGTCTACTCGAGCTATCTGGGTGGAAGCGGAGCAGACTTTGGTCAGGCGGTGGCCGTGGATAGCACCGGAGATCCTTACTTGGCGGGGAGCACATCCTCAAACAATTTCCCAGCCATCGCCGGAGTCTACCAGGGCGAGCTGGGCGGCGTGGCGGGCAACGCCTTCGTGGCTAAAGTGGACGCCGCCGATTCACCTGCCATCGCTTTAGCTCCAGCCAAGATCAATTTTGGCAATGAAACCGTCAGCGTCAGCAGCTCGACTCAGGCAGTCACCGTGATCGATGCTGGGAGCGCGCCCCTCGAGATTACTTCCATTACGCCCCCCAGCTCCGACTTCACCGAGTCCGACAACTGTGTGGGCACGGTGGCGGCCCGGGGAGGTTCCTGCACAATCAACATCACCTTCACGCCCATCGCCACCGGCTTGGTCACCGACCAGTTTTCGATTGCCGACAACGCTGCCGGTAGTCCTCATATTATTACGGTCACCGGTACCGGCGTCACCCAGGCGACGGCCGTGACGGTGGCTCCGACAAGCCTGACGTTTCCAAACACCTATGTGAGCTCCGTGAGCTCCGCGCAGACCGTGACGATCACGAATACCGGTGTGGCCACGCTCAACATCACCCAGATCAGCACAAGCGGCGACTTCACCCAAACCAATACCTGTGCGGCGTTACTCAATGTGCTCAATGTGGGACAGAGTTGCTCTGTCTCGGTCACCTTTGCACCCACGGCCAGCGGCAGCCGGACGGGTGCGCTGAGCATCAGTGACAATGCGACCGGCAGCCCGCAGAGCGTCGCCCTTTCAGGAAACGCGCTGGCTCTGTTTTCCGTGGGGGCGAGTAGCACAACCTCCTCGGTGCTGATCGGTGCGACCACGGCAACGTTCACCATGACCGCCTCAGCGGTCAAGGGCTTCACCGGGGCCATCAGCTTCTCGTGCGCCACCAGCGTGAGCTGCAGCTTCGCCTCAGCGTCGATCTTCGCTGGCCAGACCAACGTTCTGACTGTGAGCGGCCTTTCGGCCTCCACCGCCAACCCCTTCAACTTTACTGTCACCGGGACGAGCGGTTCGCAAACCGCTACGGTTAATCTGTCGGTCCTTTTCCAAAGCTATGCTCTGACGGGTTCGCCGGCTCTGGTGACGGTGGTGGCCGGCAGTCCGGCGAACTATACGGTGGTGGTGACCCCGCTTAACGGTTTCAACCAGCAGGTCAATATGACTTGCACCGGCACCCTTCCGATCGGGAGCGCTTGCAGTTTCTCGCCTTCGTCGACGACACCGAACGGCACATCTCCGTCCACCGTCTCGCTGTCGATCATGACGACCCAGTCTAGCCTGGGCTGGCCGCGCGGGCCTGGCAGGATTCGCCCGCCCCGTCCGATGCTCGTTCTGGGCGCGGTTTGGCTGCTCCTCACCCTGGTGCTCTTCATGAAGCGGAGGCAGTTGGAACGGCGCGGCGCCCCCTCCTTGACTTTCTTCGCCGCTTCGCGCACGGCGGCCGTCGGCTTTCTGCTACTCTTGCTGTTGCTCCTAGGAAGTTGCCGCGGAACCACAAGCTCCACGGCCCCGACTCCTACCGGCAATTACATTATTACCATCACGGGCTCGCTGAACTCGAACACGGCTGTGCAGGAGACAACCACTGTGGATCTGGCCATAACATAGGCAGCTGAGCCCCGGGGCGCAAGCGCATTGATTGACGGGGAGCGCGAATGCCGGCTGGCTCAGTGCACCAGTTCGTGCTTGTAGCCGTTGGCCGTGAGAGCCGCCAGCAGCTGGTGCACTTGATCCGGGCCCCGCGTTTCGAAGGTCACATCGATCACCGTCTCGCCCAGGTTCACGCCGTAGTAGGCGCGGTCGAAGAGCAGTTCGACGATGTTGGCGCGGTGCTTGGCGATGATGCGCGTGAGCTCATGCAGCGAGCCCGGCCGGTCCAGCAAGTGAATCCGCAAACGAACCATCCGGCCGTCCTTCACCAGACCGCGCTCGATGATGCGCGCCAGCAGCGTGACATCGATGTTTCCCCCGCCGACCAGCACGGCGGTGGGCTGGCCGTGCAGCCTTGCCTTACCCTGGAGCAGCGCAGCCAGGCCGGCGGCGCCAGCTCCCTCGGCCAGCGTCTTTTCACGCTCGAGCAGTACCAGGATGGCGCTGGCGATGTCCTCCTCTTCCACCGTGACGATCTCGTCCACGTAGTGCTTGACCAGGGGTAGTGTCAGATCTCCGGCGCGGCGGACCGCGATGCCGTCCGCGACGGTGATGGCCGGCTCGATCGTAACGGGCCGATGCTTGGCGAGCGCCACCGACATCGAAGGCAGACGCGCAGTCTGAACACCCACCACTCGCACACCGGGCTTTCTTTCCTTGATTGCACAGGCGATTCCGCCGATCAGGCCGCCTCCGCCGATCGGCACCACCACAGCTTCGAGACCCGGCACTTGCTCCAGCAGCTCCAGCCCGATCGTTCCCTGGCCGGCGATCACGGCCGGGTCGTCGAAAGGGTGCACAAAGGTGTAGCCGCTGTCGCCGCACAGTCGCAAAGCCTCAGTGTAGGCCTCGTCATAATTGGCGCCGTGCAGGATCACCTGTCCGCCGTAATTACGGGTGGCCATCACCTTGACCAGAGGCGTAGGTTCGGGCATGACGATGTGGGATTTGATGCCGAGGCGGGAAGCGTGATAGGCGACCGCTTGGGCGTGGTTGCCGGCGCTGGCCGCGATAACACCACCACCGGCTTCGCCCGCGCCGAGCGTCGCCAACTTGTTGAGCGCGCCCCGTTCTTTGAAAGCTCCCGTCATTTGCAGATTCTCAAGCTTCAGATAGATCTGCTGGCCGGTAAGCCTCGACAGGGTCTGCGAGTACGCGCAGGGTGAAAGATAGATCGAGCCAGCCAGCCGGCTTTGGGCCTGCTCGACGTCTGCCAGGGTAATGCAGGTTGATGCCGAAGAGACGCTCATGGTCGTTCCCGCCAAACAGACGATCATACCGGATTTCGCGTTCGTAGAAATGCTCTCTCCCAGACCCGAGTCCGCGAAGGTCTGCCCGGGCCGCGCCCTCATTAATCTCCGCCGTTGTGGGGTGCGGGCAATCGGTCTAGAATCAGTCTCCGGTTTCGATTGACCTGGCCGCAATATGTTTGTTCACTCAGACCCTCCCGCCACGGAGACTCGAACCTCGGCGTCCGAAGCCCGGCCCCCGATCTCGCTTCCCCGGGCCGTGGGATACCTCGGCTCGACGGCGATCGTGATCGGCACGATCATCGGCTCCGGCATTTTTCTGGTTCCCCATAACGTGGCGCGCCAGGTAGGGAGCACGTACAGCCTTTTTCTGGTCTGGATTGTGGGCGGGGCCTTGTCTCTGGCGGGTGCGTTGTCGCTGGCGGAGTTGGGCGCAGCCATTCCAGAGGCGGGCGGAGTCTACGTTTACCTGCGCGAAGCTTACGGAAAGCTCTTCGCCTTCCTCTACGGATGGGGAATGCTGCTGGTGATCCACTCCGGATCCGTGGCCACGCTCGCCGTGGCCTTCGGCATCTACAGCTCTTCTTTCGTCCCCCTCACGCCGATCGAACAGAAGCTGGCGGCCGCGGGCGTCATCACGGTGGTCACGCTGGTGAACGTCCTCGGCGTTCGCGGCGGCGCGGCGGTACAGATCTTCTTCACCCTCGCCAAGCTGGCGGGCCTCGCTATTATCGTGGGCTTTGCCCTTTTCGCGCGCGGGGTGGTGCCGGCCGCTTCGCCTGCGCCTCTGCCCACGCCCCATACCACGCTCAGCTCGTTCGGAGTGGCGCTTATCGGAGTGCTTTGGGCCTATGAAGGCTGGCACATGCTCTCCTATACGGCCGGCGAGATCAAGAACCCTTCGCGCGTCCTGCCCCGCAGTTACCTGCTGGGGACGCTCACGGTGGTGGCCGCCTATCTGGCGGCGAACGCAGCCTATCTTCACGTGCTGCCGCTTCCGGCGTTGGCGCAGTATCAGAAAGTGGCGGCGGAGGCCATGCGACGCCTCGCGGGGCCGGGCGGCGCGGCTTTTGTTTCGGCGCTGATTCTCTGTTCGATCTTTGGGGCGCTGAATGGCACCATTCTGACCGGGCCCCGAGCTTATTTCGCAATGTCGCGGGACCGTGTTTTCTTCGATTTCGCCGGCCGTATCCATCCCCGGTTCATGACTCCGGCGCTGGCCATCCTGCTCCAGGGAGCCTGGTCCATCGCGCTCGCGCTGAGCGGCTCTTACGAGCAGCTCTATACTTACGTCATCTTCACCGGTTGGCTCTTTTACGCCGCCGCCACAGCGGCCGTGGTGGTCCTGCGTCTCCGCCGGCCAGGGCTCGATCGGCCTTACAAAGTCTGGGGATATCCGCTGGTGCCTGTAGCTTTCGCACTCGCGGCCCTCGCCATCGTCAGCAACACACTGGCCACCAGGCCACGTGAATCCGCCGTCGGCCTGGCTTTCGTGCTCACCGGAATCCCGATATTCTGGCTCTGGAGGAAGCCCCGTAAAGACTGAAGATCGCGGATTGCGGATTCGCGATCGAGAGGGACCGGCGTTGTCACGCATTTCAGGTCCGGTGGGCATCACCAACCGTCAATTCGTCACCATGCCTAAGATCTTGGTCAGCATTCGTCCACTCCGGCGTTACGAAGACTTTCGCCAGTGCGAGCGCATTCAGACGAATGTCTGGGGCGCTGTCAGCGCTTCGGCTGAACTGCTCTTCGTCACCCAGAAAAACTTGGGAATGGTCCTGGGGACGTTTGCCGGAAGGCGGCTGGTCGGCTTTCTCTTTGCTTTCCTCGGGCGCCGCCACGGACGGCTGATCCACTGGTCGCACATGATGGCGGTGGAGCGCGCCTATCGCGATCGTGGCCTCGGCTTGAAGATGAAGCTGGCCCACCGCCACCATGCCCTGGAACAGGGTATTCAATCCATCGCCTGGAGCTTTGATCCCTTGCAGAGCCGCAACGCGGCGCTGAACCTGGCCCGTCTCGGCGCCGAGGTCGACGAGTACATTCCCAACTGCTACGGCCGCTTTCCGAGCGCCATCGAAAAAGGTCTCCCCAGCGACCGCTTCGTGATGAATTGGCGGATCGCGAGCCGGCGCGTGCAAAGGAAACTGGCGGGAGAGAGGCCGCCTCTCGATCAAGCCATCCTGACGCCGGTCAATCGCACTGTGCCCGATTCTCGAGGCTTGCCGGTGAATCAGCCCTTGCGTCTCGCGCTCCTTGATTCGCGCCTGCTGGTTGAAATCCCGACGAACACCGATCGGATGCGCTTGTTGGACATTAAGCTTGCGTTGCGCTGGCGCCTGGAAACGCGACGGATCTTCCAGAGTTACCTGACCGCGGGTTATCGCGTGGAGGATTTCCTGCCTCCAACGGCTGCCAGTGATAACCGGGCGTTCTATGTTCTCGCCCGAGCCCGGGCGTGAGGACGGGCGTTATTTCCTGGCCCACATGATTCGCCTCGTCCGAACCTCTAGCGGAAACCCCAGGCAATCGGCGTCACTCCCGAGATCTTGAGAGCCGGCCCGCGTCAGTTGTGTGTCTTTCTGATTGATTTCTCGGGGGTTGCGCTGTTTGGCCGATCTCGGGTTCGTTTTGGGTTCGTTTCGGGTTCGTTTTTCGATTTTTTAGATGGGGGGGAGGGGGGGCCCACCCGGAGCGCTCGAACAAGTTGATTCCCCCCTGTTGCCCGAAGGGCAATGTCGTGACTGACCGTAGGTGAAACCTACGGACAAGGTAAAGCCCGATGGATGATCCCGGCCCTCGAGGAGCAGTACAATTACTATCGGCATTGCCCGGCGACGTCATCACGACTCCTGCCGCTTATCCGGCGATCCCGGCCGGACAGGATGATGATGAGGCGCGGGAGCCGGCTACTCAAGTCAAGTGTGGGTCAATCGTGGGTCAATTCTTGGTCTTCGTGCAGTTGGGTAGGGTGGTAGCCTCGACGAGCGTATTCTAGCGTCGTGGGCTGTTGCGTCCTGTATGGTGAGCAGGGGCCCACGGCGCCTCGATCGCATACATCACACGACGATGTATGCGCCACCCTGTGCGATCGTATTTTCTCGCCGTGGCTACCGCCGCTCTCGGGGAATGGCACGGCGACAAGGCGTCACCGTGTGTGCTAAGCTGGGTAGCGCCTACGTTGCGCGCTTTTCGCAATGTAGGCGGCCCTGATGAAGGAGACCGCCCGGCGGACAGCTTGGCGGACAGGGCGCATAGATGAGAAGGTCAAGATTTGAGAGAGAGCCGCGGACCTACACGACAGATCCGCGCGAAGGTTGACTGAGCGCCGCCCTGCGCCGCAATCTGAAGGCCAGCGCTGCCAGCCCCAGCAGTCCTAGCATGGACAGAAGAGTTCGGCTGAAGCCTGCGCGAAGCATCTGAAGGACGCACAATCGAAGACAAGTAATCCTTGCCGGCAAGCTCCCTGCTTTGTTTCTTGAACCCATTTAGATGTATATGCATCTATATCTTCGTGACTGACCTTATTGCCCGAATGCCCGGCTTGCCTTGCCTGTGCGGCAGTTTTCGACGCGCCTCGCGGGCTTTGACCCAGCATTATGACGAAGCGCTGCGGCCAACTGGGTTGCGCGCCACGCAGTTTACGATCCTGCAGGCACTTTCGCTTGCCGGAGAAGTATCTCAGGGCGAACTGGGCGACATGCTGGCGATGGACAGCACCACCCTCACCCGGACCCTGGAGATCATGGGGCGGCACGGCTGGATCGTGAAGCGGCCCGGCAAGGACCGGCGAGAACGGCGGCTGCGCCTGGCCAGGGCCGGCGAGGCTCAACTCAAGCGCGCCCTTCCGCGCTGGGAGGAATTGCAAGGGCGGCTGCGCCGCCAATTCGGCGACGAGCGCTGGGATCGCCTTCTGAAGCTGACGAACGAAGTCACAAATGCAACCACAAAGTGATGAATATCGAGAAAAGGAGGAAGGTGTTATGACAAATGCACACTACAAAAAGCTAACGGCTGGGGTGATTGGCGCCTGGTTCATCTTTTCTTTGTCGGCCTCGGCCCTGCATGTGTTTAAGAACGACTCGGCCCGCCCACCGCTGGCGCTTGGACTGGCAGTTCTGGTCCCGATCGTGCTGTTCGCAGTCTGGTGGGCAACCTCGGCGGAGTTTCGACAGTTCGCGCTTTCTCTGAACCCGCGCACTCTAACCATGGTGCAGGCTTGGAGAATCCTCGGGTTCGTGTTTCTTGTTTTGCAGACTTATGGCATCTTGCCGGGAGTCTCTGCACTGCCCGCTGGCTGGGGCGACATCGCTATCGGAGTGACCGCAATTCCGGTCGCCATGAAACTTGCCAGCCCTGATCACCGGAGAGGCTTCATCCTCTGGCAGGTGCTCGGAATTTCAGACTTGGTGACGGCAGTGACTCTGGGAACGACGGCGGGACTGATCAATCCGATGGGCATCCCGACCACTCCCATGACCGTGCTTCCGATGAGCCTGATTCCAACCTTCGGAGTGCCGTTGTTCGCCATCCTGCACATCATCTGCATTGCTCAGGCCAGGCGGTGGCCGGCGCGAAGTTACTCGCGGATTGGGTTAGCCCCTTCGCGGGCATGAAGCGGAAGAGCCGGGCAGCCACAGTTTCTACTGACCTGACGAACGAGCCCCGCGGCGCGAACAGCTTGGTGGAAAAGGGCGCATACATGCAAACCGCGCACGTATGCGCCACCCCTGCGAAAAGCCGCGGACCCGAAGGCGGGGTCCGCGCTACCCCGCCAATCTGACTAAACTGACATTCATCTGCTAAACTGACGGCGAGTGGTTACCCTATCTAAACGTCAGAGCCCGGCATACCGTGCCTTAGGCCCGTCCATCTTGCACCTGCTGGCCGCCGGCTTGATCCTGGCTCTCCTCGCGCCGGCTTTGACGCGGGCCGAAAAGGTCCAAGACCTCAAGCCCGAGGGCTACGTCAACGACTTTGCCGGCGTGCTTTCGCCGGACGCTCGAACGAAGCTCACGGCCCTGTGCGGCGAAGTTGACCAGAAAGCGCACGCCCAGATCGCCGTGGTCACTATCCACACCCTGGAGGGCGACACCCCGGAGGACTTCGCCAATCGTCTCTTCAAGCAGTGGGGCATCGGACCCAAGAGCGGCGACCGCGGCATCCTTATTCTTCTGGCGGTCAACGACCGCAAATACTGGGTGGAAGTCGGCTACGGTCTCGAACCCATTCTGCCGGACGGCAAGGTGGGAGGCTTCGGACGCGAGATCGTTCCGGCGCTGAAGCAGAGCGATTACAGCGGGGCCCTGCTGCTACTCACGTCCTCCATCGCCGGCGTCATCGCCCAGGCGAGCGGCGTAACACTCAGCGAGAGTCCGCCCCCGTCTCGCGCCGCGAGGCCGCAGGGCGCCTTCAACCCCGGCTTCCTGGTTCTGATCCTGCTCGCCTTCGGGATCTTCGGCGCCCTGCGCCGGTTTGCGCGGCCGGGCTTCGGCGCTGGCCGGCGCTCCGGCTGGTGGATGGGCGGCGGTCCCTGGATCGGTGGCGGATTCGGCGGTGGCGGTGGCTTTGGAGGTAGCGGCGGTGGTGGATTCGGCGGCTTCGGTGGCGGCGCGTCCGGCGGCGGCGGCGCGGGCGGAAGCTGGTAAACGCGTTCCTGATTTCGATTTTTGACGGCCGGTCCGGAATCAAATCTCAGGCCCAAGGACCCCGAGGACAGAGAATGGATGCCAAAATCGAACAATTCGTGAAGGACCTCGCCCAGGCCGCCGGACCGAACCTGCTCTCCGTGATCCTTTACGGCTCGGCCGCGAGCGGCGAGTTTCACGCCCGGCATTCGGACGTGAACCTGCTGTGCCTTTTCGAGCGCCTCGACGCCGAGGCCCTGGCCCGCATCAACCCCGTCACACGGCGCTGGGCGCTCAAAGGCCATGCGCCGCCGCTGGTCTTTGCCGCTTCGCAACTGGCCCGGGCCGCCGACGTCTTTGCCATCGAACTGGTTGACATCAAGGCCAGCCACCAGGTGCTCCATGGCGCGGACCTCGTAGCCCCTATCAACGTGCCCATGACGCTTCATCATCTTGAGGTGGAGCGTGAGCTGCGGCAGAACCTGGTGCGCTTGCGCGAGAGTTATCTCGCCTCGGATGGCAGCCGGAAAGCCGTCCTGGGACTGATGACCGCGTCCGTCTCGAGTTTTGCTGCGCTGCTTCGCCACGCCGTCATTGCTCTCGAGGCTGGCGGCGAGACCCCGCCGCCGGTGCGCAAGCGGGAAAGCATCGATTGCGCCGCCGCCTTGCTCGGCTTCGAGGCTCGGCCGTTCCACACCCTGCTTGACCTGCGCGAGGGCAAGACGCCGCCGCGCGAGGTCGACGCCGGCGCGCTGTTCCGCAACTATCTCGCGGCCATCAGTGAGGTAGTGAGCGAGGTGGATCGCCGCCTGGAGGAACGCTCCAAAAGATGAAGCGTTCGCGGGCACCGGCCCGAAGTGGTTGAATTCGATTCTTGCGGAGGAAATTCCATGAAGAAGCTGCTGATCGTCCTGGTTGTCCTTGTGGTGCTGGCGCTGATCGTCGGAAACATGTACGTCAACGCCCGCAACGAAATGGTGCGCAAGAACGAAGCTATCAACGCTGCCTGGTCCCAGGTGGACGTGGTCCTGCAACGCCGCGCCGATCTCATCCCAAACCTGGTCGAAACCGTGAAAGGCTACGCCGCGCAGGAAGTGACGGTATTTTCCGATATCGCCAACGCCCGCGCCGCCCTGCTTTCGGCTCACACCCCGGCCGACCGCATTGCCGCCAACGGCCAGCTTGACGGGGCGCTGGGCCGTTTGCTGGCCGTGGTCGAGAACTACCCGCAACTCAAGTCCAACGAGAATTTTCTGCGCCTGCAGGACGAGCTGGCCGGCACGGAGAACCGCATCGCCGTCGAGCGCCGGCGCTACAACGAAGCTCTGCAGGACTACAACACTTACATCGGCCTGTTTCCCAACAGTCTGTTTGCCGGCTGGGCAGGCTTCCACCGCAACGACAATTACTTCAAGGCCTCCCCGCAGGCGCAACAAGTGCCCAAGGTCGAGTTTCCGGCGCCAAAGAGTCAGTGAGCTCTGGTTTCGAGATCGCGCCACCTGCTATACTTAAGACCGTAGTTTAGACCTTCGGGGCAGGGTGAGGGCAAGCTTCGGCTTTCCCAATTCCCGATCGGCGGTAAAGCCCGCGAGGGGAGGCAAGGCAGTGGCAAGGGGTTAGTCGTTAGTGGTCTGAGGATAGACCGACCACTCGTCACCCAGCACCGCCTTTGATTCCCCAGATCCGGTGAAACTCCGGGGCCGACGGTATAGTCCGGATGGAAGAAGGTCACCGGTAGTGTATCTG
Source organism: Terriglobia bacterium (assembly GCA_036521995.1). GTDB lineage: Bacteria > Acidobacteriota > Terriglobia > UBA7540 > UBA7540 > Gp13-AA77. The sequence continues at coordinate 44,557 of DATDGR010000322.1, forward strand.
TGGCCTGTGCCTCGCCGCACGGGCACGGATGTATCTCCGCTTGCCTGTTTTTAGGCTCTGCCCCGAAACAACATGATCCACTTCACGGGCCACGCACCGGCGTGGAGACCGCTCTTTGGCGACGGGCAGAGGGAAGGCATGGTTTCCCGCAAGCTCTCAAGATCCGGTATCAGCTTTCCCGCACTGCTCCTGGGCGCGCTCTTGTTAGCCCCGTTGCCATCCGCGGGTGTAGCTGAGAACTGGGCTGGAAGCGTGGAAGGACTAGTGCTCGATCCCCGCGGCGCACCGGTGGCAGCAGGGGACGTCAGCCTGAAAAACGTCTCCAACGGCGGCGAACGCCGGGCTCAAACCGATGATCGTGGTTACTACAGCTTTCCACTCGTTGCGGCTGGAACCTACGACCTCGCGGTCACGAAGCAGGGCTTCGCCGCCCAGCTCGAGCGCGGACTGGTTGTACGGGTCGGCCAGACGCTGCGGGTTGACGTCGCCCTGCGGCTGGCACGCGAGACCTCGCAGGTGACGGTGCAGGCGGCGCCCCCGCTGGTGGAGACCGTGTCGGCAGCCGAAAGTGACGAGATCTCGCCCCTACATGTCCAGGCCCTGCCGCTCGACGGGCGCCAGTTCGTTCAGCTCGCGCTGCTCGCCGGAGGCGCGGTACCGCCCTACCCGAACAGCGCCACCCAGCAGTTCAACACGGCCGCCCTCGGACTCGGCTTCTCGGTCAACGGCCAGCGCGCCGAGCGCAACAACTTCACGCTCGACGGCGTCACCATCATGGAGCCTTTTGCTTACAGCCTCACCGTCGACCCCTCGCTCGACGCCATCCGTGAGTTCAGCGTGGCTGAGAACTCGTATTCGGCCGCGCAGGGGATCACCTCTGGCGCTCAAATTGGGATCGTGAGCCGCTCGGGCACGAATCGTTTCAACGGCACCGCTTACGAGTACCTGCGCAACAGCGCCCTAGACTCCAGAAACTTCTTCGACGATCCCGCGCTGCCGATTCCGCCTTATCGTCAGAATCAGTTTGGCGCAAGCGCGGGCGGGCCGATCCAGCCTGATCGCACCTTCTTCTTTGGCAACTACGAAGGGCTCCGCGTCCGCCAAAGCATTACCAATACGACGCTGCTGCCCACCGCGGCGGAGCGGGCGGGCGACTTCAACGGGATCAATCCTGCCACCGGCCAGCCCTTCCCGACGATTATCAATCCTGCCACCGGCCAGCCGTTTCCCGGCAACCAGGTTCCCTCGGCAGACATCAGCCCGTTCGCGTCGGCGATTCTGGCTCGCGTGCCGCTGCCCAATCAGCCGGAGGCCGCGCCGGGAGCGAACAACAGCATCGATGTCGGGCGCCACAACGTGACCGCCGACCAGTTTACGCTTCGGGTGGACCATCAACTCTCGGCCCGCGAGCAGCTTTTCGGCCGATTTCTGCTGTTCGACAGCTCGCAGCTCTTCCCTTTTGTTCCCGACAGCTTCGACGACAATCCCCCGGCTCCGCCGGGTTTCGGCACCAACAAGGATGACTCCGGTCGCAACCTGGCACTCGGCCTCACGTCGGTCTTCAGACCCACGCTGATCAACGACTTCCGCTTCGGCTATTCGTACTACTACGGAACCAAGGAGGCGCAGAATATCAACAGCGGATTCCTGGCCTCGGTCGGCATCGAGCGCGCTCCGGGCGCCACCAACAACGGCATCCCCGCCATCGACATTCCGGGCTACGCGGATATGGGCGACAGCGACATCTTTCAGCCTCAGATCCGCAAGAATCAGACCTTTCAGTTCACCGACAGTCTGGTGTGGGTGAAGGGCCGGCACACCTTGCAGTTCGGTGGAGATCTGCGGCGGCTCAGGCTCTACTACCTTGTGGAGGACTTCGGGCAGGGTATTTTCGAGTATAGCGACGGCGCCAGCTCGGTTTCAGGAACGGCCTTTTCGGACTTCGTGCTGGGCCGCCCGTTCCTCTCCTACGCGCAGGCCGGAAATTCCGGTGGCAACGACCGTCTAGACTACTTCGGAGCCTATTTCAGCGACGAGTTCCGTGCTACGCCGCGCCTCAGCCTGACATACGGGCTGCGCGAGGAATTCTATACGCCTCCGGTCAATAGCGACGGCCGCGCCTCGATCCTCGATCCTTCGAACGCCACCCGCTTCATTGTTCTCAACAATCAGGGCCAGGCCGCGGCCCTGGTCTCCACGCCGCTGGTTCAACAGTTGACGTCGCTGTACGATCTGCAGTTCATCACTTCGCAGGAAGCCGGACTGCCGCCCTCTCTGATCAAGCCGGACTGGAATAATTGGGCGCCGCGCCTGGGTTTCGCCTACGATCTCACCGGCGACAGCAAGACCTCATTACGCGGCGGGTTCGGCGTCTTTAATTCGCTCATGGAGCTCGACTACACAGCCGAAACTCGCCTGAGCGCGCCCATCACCGAGTTCCTCTTCGGCCTCGACCTCTGCCGCTTCTATGGTCCGGGCGCCTGCGGCCAGTCTTTCGCTCCGCCCATCCTCACTTATCCGCTCGCTTACACGCTTGGCAACCAGCCTCCAGCCGCCATCTCCTCGCCGCCCAACATCCGCAACGGCTACGTTTACGAGTGGAGCTTCTCACTCGAGCGCCAGCTCACGCCCAATACCTCCCTCGCAGTCAGCTACGACGGGTCGGACGGCCACAAGCTGCCGCGCCGCAGCGTGCAAAACCAGGGCATCCCCAATCTGCCGGACGTGAGACTAGGCTATCATCCTCAACCAGGATCAAATCAGTTTACCCGGGCCACCGACGTGAATTCTACTTACAACGGGCTGGTGGTACGCCTCACGCGACGCCTGGCGGGCGGCCTCGCGCTCCAGGCAGGTTATACCTACGGCAAGTCGATCGATACCGCCTCAGGCCTGCAAGGAACGGATCAGGCCCAGAACAATTATGACCTCGCGGCCGAGCGTGGCCTCTCCGACTTTGATATGCGCCAGCGCTTCGTGCTCTCGAGCACGTGGCAGCTCCCCTTTGGTCCGGGCCGGCACTGGCTAAACGGGGGCGCGGCGGGGCACATCTTCGGCGGCTGGCAGACCTCGAACATCCTCACGCTCGAAACCGGGCAGCCGCTCACGGCGGTGCTGTCCACAGCGCTCAGCGGAACGGACTCCAATGGGACCGATCGGCCCAACCTGATAGCCAATCCCAACCTGCCCGCCTCTGAGCGCAGCCCGAACAAATGGTTCAATACGGCCGCACTCGTGCCGCCCCCTATCTATGAGGACTCGCAAGGCGCCTTCAGCGTGCTGGGAGATGAAGGCCGCAACGTGATCACGGGTCCGGGCTTCGGCGATTGGGACCTGAGCGCGGCGCGCCGCTTCCGGCTTACGGAGCACACCGGGCTCACCTTTCGCGCTGACTTCTTCAACCTGACCAATCATCCCAACTTCGACCGCCCCGGCCTGATCGTCGGCACCTCGAACTTCGGTGTGATCAACTCGGCGCAGAACGCCCGTGAGACCCAGTTCGCCCTGCGGCTGGACTGGTAGCTCTTGAAACCACCTGCGACAAGGAGCCAAATTAACCTCATGAGGTCCGAGGTCCGATCGACTACGATTGCGTCTCTTGCTGCCATTACTCAATCCCGCGACGGGTCCCACCGGAACTGCTTCGCCTGCTCGAGCCCCAGGTGTACCAGCACACGGCAACAGAATTGGGTCACGAGATCGTCGATCGTCTCGGCCCGGTGATAGAACGCTGGAATGATGGGGAAGATGTCCGCTCCGGCCTGCTGCGCCTTGAGCATGTTCTCCAAATGGACGCGGCTGAAGGGCGTGTCGCGAATCGCCAGGATCAGCTTGCGGCCCTCTTTCAGGCAAACGTCGGCGGCGCGTTCGATCAGCGTGGTCGAGACGCCGTTCGCCACCTGGGCGAGACACCCGGTGGTGCAAGGGATCACCAACATACCGTCCACGCCATAGGAGCCGCTGGCAATCGAGGCGCCGACGTCCGAGTCGAGCAGGTAAGCCGTCTTGCGTGTGACGCTGCCAGCCAGTCGTGCGGGGATGGCAGCCGACTTGGTGACGTCCAGGGCCAGCTCTTCGCGCAGAACCTTGAGCCCGCTCCCTGAGACCACCAGCTGAATCTTCGCCACGCGCTCGTCAGCTTCGAGCATCTGCAGCGAGCGACGGGCAAACACGCCACCACTAGCCCCGGTGACAGCCAGGACGATGATCTTTCCCGTACGGGCGGCGCTTCGAGTTTGGGCGCGAGCCATCGGGCTCGATGTTAGGTGGGCCACAACGTGAAGTCAAGAAAACGCGGGCAGGCAGTTAGGTCAGAGGTTAGGAATACTTATTAACTCATAATATAACGACGCGATTTGTCAAGTATGAAGAGTTCCTATTCTGCAAGCGCTGGACTTATGCAACGGACATCACTCAGAATTAATTGCGCCTTCACATTGCTGTAACATAACCCGCCCACTATCGGGTTTCGGAGGCCAAAAGAAAAATGACACATTCACGGGTAGCCAAGTACTCGGTTCTGTCTGCCTGCGTCGGTTTACTGTTGGCGGGAGCTCTCCTGGGCCCTGATCAGGGCACTCTCTCAAAAGCGGCGCCCGCATATCCGGCCCCTGTTTTGATCAACGGTGCGGGCGCCACCTTCCCTTACCCCATCTATTCCAAATGGTTTGCTCAGTATCACACGCTGCATCCGGACATCGAGTTCAACTACCAGTCCGTGGGCTCGGGCGCCGGGATCCGGCAAACGATGGACAAGACGGTGGACTTCGGCGCCTCAGACGGCCCCATGACCGATGAGCAGCTCGCCGAGGCCAAGCAGAAGCTGGGCTACGACGTGCTGCACTTTCCCACGGTACTGGGAGCGGATGTCCCCACGTACAACATCCCCGGTGTGTCGGCGGAGTTGAAGTTCACACCAGAATCGATCTCCAACATCTATCTGGGCAAGATCACGAAGTGGAACGATCCCGCCCTTACGGGCCCAAATCCCGGAGTGAATCTTCCGTCTGCAGATATCGTGGTCGTCCACCGCTCCGATGGCAGCGGCACCACCTACATCTGGACGGACTACCTTTCCAAGGTCAATCCGGAGTGGAATTCAAAGGTCGGCCACGCCACGTCCGTGAACTGGCCGGTGGGCCTGGGCGGCAAGGGGAATGAAGGCGTATCGGGCCTGGTGAAGCAGACGCCCGATTCCATCGGTTACGTCGAACTGATTTACGCAATCCAGAGTCGACTCTCCTACGGACTCCTCAAGAACAAGTCCGGCAAGTTCGTCAAGGCTGATCTGGCCTCGGTGACAGCCGCCGCCGGCGGCGCCGCTAACAACATGCCGGCTGATTTCCGGGTCTCGATCACCGATGCGCCGGGCGCAGACGCTTACCCTGTCTCCAGCTTCACCTGGCTGCTGATTCCGAGCCACATCGAAGACGCCGGCAAGCGCGCTGACATCAAGGATTTCCTGAAGTGGATGCTCGCCGACGGCCAGAAGTACACTGAGGCCCTGGCTTATGCACCGCTCCCCAAGGCCGTGGTGGCGAAGGAGATGAAGCAGATCGCGCGCGTTGAATAGGCGGAGAAACGGGGCCAGGTCTTGATTGATCGCAGGCCAATGGAGTGCGCGGGCTGCTCGGGCATCCTCGTCGCATTTCGGGGCCTGTGGGCGGCTATACTGCTAAGGGGGTTCGGGTGAACGGCAAGGTTTCGAGGTTCACAACGAACAGTCCACCGGGCAGTCCCAGGACAACTGATGGCCACTTCCAACACTGTGCTAGCCGGTGGTCTGCCGCGCAAGCCCCGCGAACGCTGGAGATGGCTGGGCGGCACGCGGGGCGTGGATAGCATCGCGTGGCTGGTGACGCTGATCGCAGCGCTCAGCGTGCTGGCCGTCACGGTGTGGCTGGTGGTCGAGCTTTGGCAGCGCTCCAAGCTGCCCCGGGATAAGTTCGGCTTCAGCTTCCTCGTTGACCGGGTTTGGGATCCGGTATTCGGCCACTTCGGCGCCCTGCCTTTTGTTTACGGCACCCTGGTGACCTCCGCCCTGGCCATGATCATTGCGGTGCCGCTCGGCGTAGGGGCGGCGATCTTTCTGGCCGAGCTCGCTCCGCGCCGGCTCTCCGATACGCTCACTTTCCTCATCGAGCTGCTGGCGGCCGTGCCGAGCGTGGTGTTTGGGGTGGTCGGCATCTTCGTGGTGGTGCCGTGGGTGCGGACGTCTTTCGGGCCCTTCCTTAAGAGCCTGTTCGGCTTCACGCCGCTGTTCCAAGGGCCCATCTACGGCGTCGGTTTTCTCACCGCGGGACTCGTGCTGGCCATCATGGTGCTGCCCTTCATCGTCTCCATTTCGCGCGAAGTGCTGCTGAGCGTGCCGGTGGAGTTGCGCGAAGGCGCTTTGGCCCTAGGTTCAACGCACTGGGAGTCGACCTGGAAAGTCGTGATGCCCACCGCCCGCACCGGCATCCTGGGGTCGATCTTCCTCGCCCTCGCCCGGGCCCTCGGCGAAACGATGGCCGTTACGATGGTGATCGGGAACGATCCTAAGATTATGGCCTCGCTCTTCGCACCGGGCTATTCCATTGCGGCGGTGATCGCCAACGAATTCACCGAAGCCACCGGGGAGCTCTTCCGGCAATCTCTGATTGAGCTTGGCTTGGTGCTGTTCGGGGTCACCGTAGTGCTGCACGCCTTGGCTCGGTTGTTGGTTCAGGCCACCGCGCAGAAGGCAAAAGGGGCAGCATGAACCGGCTCACCTGGCGAAGAGTCGTGAACGCGGTCATGTCGGTGGTGACGGCGCTCTGCGCGCTGACGGCAGTGACGCCGCTGCTGTTTGTGCTGGGATTTCTGGCCGTGAAGGGAGTGAGCTCACTCAACTGGGCATTCTTCACGAAGTTGCCGGTGCCCATCGGCGAGACCGGCGGCGGTATGGCGAACGCCATTGTGGGGTCGGGCCAGCTTTTGCTGCTGGCGGCCATTTTCGGAGTGCCGCCTGGCGTGCTGGGCGGGATCTATCTCTCCGAGTTCGGCGGCTGGACGGTGCCCTTTTTCGTGCGCTACGCCGCCGACCTCCTCGTGAGCGTGCCCTCAATCGTGATCGGCATCTTCGCTTACGCGGTAGTGGTTCTGCCCATGGGCCACTTTTCAGCCCTTGCCGGAGGCTTTGCCCTTAGCGTCATACTGCTCCCGATCGTGGTGACGAACACCGAGCAATTTCTTCGCACCGTGCCGGTTTGGCTGCGGGAGGGGTCGCTGGCGCTAGGCGCGGGGCACTGGAAAACCATTGTCAGCGTTGTGGTTCCGGCAGGTTTGCAGGGCATCCTGACGGGCATCCTGCTGGCGCTGGCGCGAGTTGCCGGGGAAACCGCGCCGTTGCTGTTTACGGCCTTCAACAATGCCTACTGGGCCCGAGGCTGGAACCAGCCGGTATCCTCCCTGCCCTTCATGATTTACTATTACGCCCAATCCGCTTACGATGACTGGCACCGGCAGGCTTGGGCGGCGGCCCTGGTCCTGCTGGCTTTGGTTCTCTTGATTAACATATTGTCAAGGCTGGTGTTGGCGAGAAAAATGGCGGCGCGGAGAGCAGCGTGATCCCTTCGACGGCTGCAAAGGTCAAAAAAGTGACGGAACCCTCCGATCCTCAGACGGCCCACGAAGCGGCGAAAGAAACGGCGCGGGAATTGGAGCCGGCTCGGGCCGACGCATCCATCAAGATCAGGGCTCGCAACGTGAACTTTTACTATGGGCACAAGCAGGTCCTGGAAGGCATTTCCATGGACATCCGCGAGCGCAAGATCACCGCCCTGATTGGCCCTTCCGGCTGCGGAAAGACCACCTTCCTGCGCATTCTGAACCGGATGTATGAGACTGTGAAACACGCACGCCCCGAGGGCGAGGTGGCGCTCGACCAGGATAACATTTTCGATCTCGCGCTTCCCAACCTGCGGCGTCGGGTGGGCATGGTTTTTCAGAAGCCCAATCCTTTTCCCAAGAGTATTTTTGACAACGTGGCCTACGGCCCGCGGGTTCACGGCCTGGCCCATGGATCGAAATTAGTGGAGCTCGTGGAACAGAGCCTGCGCGCGGCCGCCCTCTGGGATGAGGTGAAGGACAGCTTGCAGAAGTCTGCCTTTTCGCTCTCCGGCGGTCAGCAGCAGCGGCTCTCCATCGCGCGCGCCTTGGCCATTGACCCTGAGGTCCTGCTGCTGGACGAGCCCTGCTCAGCGCTCGATCCGATTTCGACTGCCAAGATCGAGGAGCTGCTTTTTAGCATCGAGGGCCGCTGCACCCTGGTGATCGTGACCCACAATATGGCCCAGGCGGCGCGAGTGGCGGACTATACAGGTTTCTTCCTGATGGGCAAGCTGATTGAGTTTAATGACACGAAGACGATCTTCACGAATCCGGCCAAGAAGGAAACTGAAGACTACATCACGGGCCGGTTCGGATAGCAAGAGGCTCTCTGTGTGGGCAAGGGCAACAAGCTTGTGGCCACGGGCCTTCCGGGTCTGTTATGCTCCTAGGCAGCCTCAAGAGGTTTTCGACGGGCGCCCGATGCCTTCGGTTGGCAGCGGTGGGCTCTGCCAAGCAAACTGACGGTGCCGGAGGCTCTGAAGGAGGGGACTGAACCCTGCCTGGAGGCCGGCTCTGGGGCGGTGGAAACGCGATGCGTCATTTTGAAGAGCGATTGAACGAGCTTCGGCTGCGCCTCCTCGAGATGGGGGGCTTGGTGGAGTCGGCCGTGCATCTGAGCGTACAGGCGCTGATCGAGGCCAATGTCGAGTTAGCACGACGCGTACTCTCCAACGAGCCCCGGATCAACGAGTTGGAAATCCAGAACGATGATCTCGCCACCGGATTGCTCGCCCTCGAGCAGCCGGTCGCGTCGGACCTGCGGTTTATCACCGCGGCCATCAAGATCAACAGTAATCTGGAACGTATGGGCGACAAAGCGGCCAACATCGCCGAGCGCTCGATCGCTCTCGCTTCCGAACCCGCCGTGACTTCGCTTGTGGATGTCGCCCGCTTGGGACGGCTGGTGGAACCTATGGTGCATCAGGCTCTCGACGCTTTCGTGCGCCGCGATTCCGCGCTCGCTCGCAACGTGCTCACCGACGACGACGCCGTGGATGACATGCGCAACCACATCTCGGCCGAGGTGATCCAGCACCTGGAAGAGGAACCCCGCTCGGCCCGGCCCTGGCTCGACCTGCTGTTCGTGAGCCGCAGCCTCGAACGGATCGGCGACCACGCCACCAACATCGCCGAAGACGTGGTCTTCATGGTGGAGGGCGTCGACCTGCGCCACGGGCACGCCGTTCCTGTGCGGTAATCGGAAAGTGCCTCGAGGCCGTACTCTGGGCGCGCACGCTCGATGGGCGCGTTGGCGGCTCTTCTTGCCTGCTCGACCTGATGCGACGTAACAGTGTGCCCGTTGGCGATTAACAGCAGGCGTTGCAAACGCTCCTAACCGTAAGGGGTTCTCGACGTTCATACCCCGTGAACTTTGGAAGGGTCCGAAATAGGTTTGTCCGTGTGAAAATACCTTTTGTACGCCGAAATCCAATCGGTGGCGATATCATGCTGTGCTGCTTGAAGATCAACCTGACCTCCGCAGACCAGTGCGCGAAGGCGACGCTCGAGGGCATCTTTGGCCCGGGCATTCCACAGCGTTTCTGAAGGCTCGGGCCAAAGGTTGCGAATGTCCTCCGTGCCCCCCAGGGCGGGCGGGATCAGATAGTCCAGTTCGTATTCCTTTGCTTGAGCACCTGCAACTCCGTATTCCTCCAGGGTTTCCTGCTGCACCGGGGCTGGTATCAACCACGTTGGGTCGTTGTCTTCATCCTCGCCTTCCACCCCGCAAACGTCCGCCCTGCTAACCAAGCGGACGACGCCGGGCGTAAGAGTCCTGTTTGGAAAAACTTCTGACCTGAGGGTCGGCTGGGATTCGCGTCGGGCATGGTACCGCCCGATCCACAATCCAAATGCGCCAAGAAGTAAAGCCGCACAAACGTAGATCCACTGGCGTCCTGAGAGAACGAACTCGAAGACTCGATACCACGGTTTGAGGGGCGCGGTCAGCCCAGACTCGGCCAAACGCGCTTTGAGCAGCGCCCGCGGTCCTATTGCAGGCGGCAGGTGGGGATCGAGGCTCGCGCGATGAGCGTGGACGAAAGCGGCGATGGTACGTTCCAAGTCGCCCATGCGCGTGCGGCACTCCCAGCAGGCACTGAGATGTCCGCGCGCTCGGGCAGCGCGCCACGGCGCAAGTTGACCGTCCGTCAGAAGCAGCAGATCTTTGTCGGATAGATGAGTTTCGTTGTCGGGCATAGCTCACCCCTCGTCCGCACGTCCCAGGCGTTCAAGGGACCGTGTCAGCGAAATCGATACGGCACCGAGAGAAATCCCAAGGACATCGGCGATTTCGCGATACCTCAAACCCTCCGCGCGCAATCGCAGGCAGCGTTGGTCCTGTTCTGGAAGAGCACGGACCACGGCGAGCAAACGCCGCTGCCTCTGGTTGCAGACCAACTGTTCCTCAGGATTAGGGCCGGGGTCCAATTGTTGCTCCGCAAAACCGCCGTCAGATTCCGCCGCCTCGCGAAACTTCTGGCATGCCGACCGCTGCTTCAGCGCCAGATTGTGCGCTACACGAAAAATCCAGCCGCGAAGATTCTTGCGAGACCGGCCAAGCCGTAAGTGCCGGAAGAGTGAAAGAAAAACGTCTTGGATGATCTCTTCGCCATCGTGAACGGATAGACCCAACCAGAGAACGTAGCGAAGAAGACGATCGCGAAGCTGGTCGAAGAGGCCAAAAACCTCCTCTTCCACTTCGCAGGGGTCGGCAACAGAGTTGGCCGTCGCCGGAAAGCACACCTCGATTGTTCCATCTGGGGCAGAAACTGGCATCACAAGTCCCTGGACGCTCCACTACATATTATATTTTACATTCCATTTGCGAGCGTTCTGTTCACGGTTTTGGGGCCGCACTCAGGAGATTTTAAGGCTTCTTAGCCTATCAATACCTTACTGATTTCAGCCGCGCGTCCTGATGTCCTCCGAACCGGACATCGAGAAAGAGAGACTGAACAAGAGGGCGAGAAAAGGAATATTGTACCTGAAGGCAGCAAGACTCGAACTACGAAGCCAATACTCCATGAAGAGACTTGTGGCTCTCTCCTTTCTCTACGCTTTGCCGCTCTTTGGCCAGAGCAATCGCGGCGAATTGTGGCTGAAAGTGACCGACCCGTCTGGTCTTGGCGTGAGAGCAACCGTTCAGATCATCAGTGAAGCGAACCAGTATCAGAATACCCTAGCCACCAGCGATGAGGGTAATCTGGAGGTACAGCGGCTGCCCTACGGCATCTATGAGCTCCAAATCAATCAACCCGGCTTTGCAGCCATGTCCGAATCTGTCAACATTCATTCTTCCCTTCCCACCGAGTACGCAGTCCATCTCAAGCTGCCGTCGGTGAATACATCGGTCACCGTAAAGGCGGAAGACACGCTGCTCGATCCTGATCGCGCCGGATCGGTCAACGAAATCGGTTCCGACGCGATTCAGCACCGGTTGACTTCTTTGCCCGGCCGTTCGATGCAGGATTTGGTGAACACTCAGCCGGGCTGGCTTTACGAAGGCAACGCTGTGCTGCACCCGCGCGGCTCGGAGTACCAAACGCAATTCGTGGTTGATGGCATTCCGCTAACGGACAATCGCTCTCCGAGCTTCGGCCCGGAGATTGGCGCCGACGACGTCGACTCCGTCACCATCTACACCGCAGGATTCCCCGCCGAATACGGCCGAAAAATGGGCGGCGTGGTCGAGGTCAACACCCTCCATGAGCCGCGGGCTGGTTTTCACGGGCAGGTTGTCCTTTCCGGCGGCAGCTACGACACCGGTGCTGCTTTTGCGCAGGGGCAGTATACTTGGGGCAAGAATACTGTCGGGTTTAGCGCCTCCGGAGCTGGAACAGACCACTATCTCAACCCCGTGGTGCCCCAAAACTTCACAAATAACGGAACGACTGGCGACTTTTCCGTTAGCTACCAGCGCGACCTTACCCCGAGAGACCGCCTGAATCTCATCGTACGGCACGAGCTGTCGCGCTACGCACTTCCTAACGAGCAGGTTCAACAGACGTGGTGCTATCCGCCCGAGCAGCTTCAGCGACCGCCTTGCCAGCAACAGAATGCCAACAACTTTGAAACGATGGGTAGTGCCTCCTACCAGCACATTTTCTCGTCCAATGTGGTCGGTGATTTTCGCGGCATGGTCCGTAACAACGCGAACAACTTCTACTCCAACGCTCTTTCCACACCCATCATCCTGTTTCAGCACAATTGGTTCAATGAAGGATACTTCAAGGGTACGATTACGATCGATCATGGCCCGCACGAGTGGAAAGTCGGCGTTGAATCGGACAATATCTTTCTAAACGAGAATTTTCGCTATCTGATAACCGACCCTTCGCAATTTGACGATAACACGGCCTTAACCTTTAGCTTCCCAGGCGCCTTTCCGAATCAGGGCAAGCGCCCGGATCTGGAGCAATCCGCATTTGTGCAGGACCTAATTCATCTTGGCAATTGGACGATGAACCTTGGGCTGCGTTGGGACCACTACCAGCTGTTGGTCAATCAACAGGCTGTGGATCCTCGCTTGGCGGTTTCACGCTATTTCCCTTCGGTCGGCCTCGCCGCGCATTTTTCCTACGACCGGGTCTTTCAGACGCCGTCGTTCGAGAATATTTTGCTTTCGGGTTCGCCCGAGGTCGCATCGATCAATCCGGAATTCTTGCGTCTGCCGGTCGAACCCTCGCAAGGGAACTACTATGAAGCTGGTCTGACGAAGGCCTTCGGCGGGAAACTCAGGCTGGACACGAACTACTATCGGCGGCTCGTCAACAACTACGCCGATGACGATCAAATCGCCAACACGACCATCAGCTTTCCGATCGCATTCCAAAAAGCCATCATTTATGGGGCGGAAGCAAAAATCGAGGTGCCGAACTGGCACGGGCTTTCCGGCTTCGCGAGCTATTCGTATATGGTCGGGAACGCCTGGTTTCCGGTTACCGGCGGGCTCTTTCTGGGCGACGATGCCCAAGCTGCGGAGACGCAACTCGGAGGTCATTTCCCGGACTCTCAGGACCAGCGCAATACAGTGTTTACCCGTTGGAAATACCAGCTCGTGCCCCGAGTGTGGGTCGCCGGCGGTATCCAGTACGGCAGCGGCCTTCCGTTCGAATTCGACGGCGATCCGCAGACCGTGCTCGCGGAATACGGCCAGCAAGTCCTTAATCGTATCAACTTCCCCAGCGGCCGCATCGACCCTTCGCTGATCGTCAGTGCTTCGGCGGGCGCCGACATGTACAAGTCCGAACGCATGAACGTTCGCCTCCAGGTTGACGGGCAAAACCTTACCAATGTCCTGGACGTCATTGACTTCGGCGGTCTTTTCTCCGGCAATGCCATCGGCCCCGCGCGCAGCTTCGCCATCCGTCTGACGACGGAGTTCTAACCGAACGCCCACACTTGTTCGCAGCCTGGACCCCGCAGCTCTTGCGGTCGGAAAGGCCGCAGACGAAAAGCAGCTGTCTGAGGCCACCCTCGCTATCACCGATAGAAGTACGTGTACGTGAACCACTGGATGATCGTTGGAATGTCAGGCCTATCTGCCTCGGCCTGTCCCAGGCGGGTTCGCGATGCACGCGGGGGCCAAAGTAAAGATACTCGGATACCGGACATTCGTCAGCCAGGAGTAGATCGAGAGCGAAAACGGTACGGCGACGCGGCACAGGCAAATCGTGCTCGCGATGGTTTTGGTGATCGGCGACTTGTGAGCTAAC